>JBDUXZ010000013.1 GCA_039944855.1 Rhodothermales bacterium
GCTCGTGTTCGACTTCGGCAACCCGATGCCGAACATGAACCCGATCAACTTCGACAACACGTACAACAAGGCGTCGATCTTCTTCGACTTCCAGTGCAACCTCCCCCCGACGGCGAGCGGGCCGGGGATCTACTACTGGGACGATGTCGCCTTCGGTGACGTCATGCCGGTCGCGAGCGAAGACGGCAGCGGCCTCCCCCGGATGCTGGAGCTGACGCAGAACTACCCGAACCCGTTCGGCGCGAGCACGACGATCCACTTCTCGCTACCGAGTGCGGAGTACGTCGGCGTCTACGTCTACAACGTCCTGGGCCAGCGCGTCGCTACACTCGCCGAGGAGACGCTGGAGGCGGGTGACCACGCGCTGTCGTTCGACGCGTCGGGCCTCGCGAGCGGCACGTACTTCTACCGCCTGAACCACGGCGCGGGGAGCCTCACCCGGTCGATGGTGTTGACTCGGTAGTCTCTCCCTCCGATGCTCGTGCAGGCGAAGACGCTTCTCCTCCGACGGGGGAGGCGTCTTCGTCGTTCGTTGCATCGACGCCTTCCGTCCACTGAGCCCGGCCTGATACCATGCGCTTCCGCCTCCTGCTTCTCTTCGTCCTCATCACGGGTCTCGCCTCCGGGTGCGGCGTCCGACTAGAGCGGGCCTCCAACGCCGAGCGGCCCGAGGCCCGAGCGGACCAGACCGCCGTGGACTCGCTGCTCGCGGCTGATTCGACCGGAGTCGCGCTCGCCGCCGATGATGGACCCGCGCAGATCCAGAGTGCCGTCGGCGCGGGGAACGTGCCGACGGGCGTGGGATCGGGTGCGGCACAGGGCGTAGCGGTGGACGCGTCGCGGCTCGGCTCGCTCCGAGACGTAGAGCGCGGACCCGTCGCCGCCGACCTGCTCGACTCCGAGGCGTTCCTCCGCGCGGCGAGCACGCCGAGCGCGGTGCCGGACGACGCCGATGCCCGCGCCGCTGCGCTCCTGGCGCAGATGACGCTCGAAGAGAAGGTCGGGCAGATGACGCAGATCACGCTCGAAGTGATCGCCGACAAGTCGGCGCGGCCGTACCTCATCGACCGGGCGAAGCTGCGGCGCGCCGTCGAGGACTACCACGTCGGCAGCGTGCTCAACGTCGTGGACGAGACGTACACCGTTGCCGAGTGGCGGGCGATCACCGGCGCCATCGACAGCCTCTCGCGGGCGACGCGCCTTGGCGTCCCCGTGCTCTACGGCATCGACGCCGTGCACGGCGCGAACTACACCGTCGACGCGGCGCTTTTCCCCCAGAACATCGGGCTGGCTGCCACCTTCAACCCCGCGCTCGTGCAAGAGGCCGCTGCCCTGACGGCTCGCGATGTACGTGCGAGCGGGATCCCGTGGGACTTCGCGCCCGTGCTCGACATCGGCCGCCACGTCGCGTGGTCGCGGTTCTACGAGACGTTCGGCGAGGACCCGCACCTCGCGAGCGTGATGGGCGTCGCGCAGGTGCGCGGGTACGAAGGCGCGAATCTCGACGCGGGCACGAGCGTCGCCGCGACGGCGAAGCACTACGTAGGCTACAGCGGACCGCGGACGGGCCGCGACCGGTCGAGCGCGTTCATCACCGAGCGCGAGCTGTGGGAGCTGTACCTGCCGCCGTACCGGGCCGCGATCGACGCGGGCGTCCACACCGTGATGATCAACTCCGGCGACATCAACGGCGTCCCGGTCCACGCGAGCCATCGGCTCCTCACGGAAGTTCTGCGCGACGAACTGGGCTTCGAGGGCTTCACCGTCAGCGATTGGGAGGACATCAAAAAGCTCGAACTCATCCACCGCGTCGCCGAGAGCGAGCGCGAGGCGACGAAGATCGCCGTCCTCGCCGGCGTCGACATGAGCATGGTGCCCAACGACTTCTCGTTCTACGACCATCTCCTCGGCCTCGCGCGCGACGGCGAGGTGCCCCTCGCGCGGATCGACGAAGCCGTCGGCCGCATCCTCCGCGTGAAAGCTCGCCTCGGTCTCCTCGACGCGCCCGCCGTGGACGGCTCGGTGCCCGAAGCCGTCGGGAGCGACGCGGCGCATCGCACAGCGCTTCAGGCGGCGCGCGAGTCCATCACGCTCCTCCGCAACGGCGACGTGGACGGCGCGCCGATCCTCCCACTCGCCCCGGACGCCCGCGTACTCGTGACCGGCCCCGCCGCCGCGTCGATGCGCGCGCTCAACAACGGCTGGACGTACACGTGGCAGGGCGACGGCCGCGCCGAGCTGTTCTTCCCCGAGGGACGCACCGTGCTCGACGGCATCCGCGCGATTGCGGGCACCGAGAACGTGGACTACGTCGAGGGCACCTCGTTCGACGCCGCGCTCGACCTCGATGCCGCCGCGACGGCGGCGCGTCGGGCGGACGTGGCCGTCGTCGTGCTCGGCGAGAGCAGCTACGCCGAGGTGCCGGGCTCCATCACGGACCTCACACTCCCGCAGGGCCAACTCGACCTGCTCGACGCTGTCGCCGCGACGGGCAAGCCGGTCGTGCTTGTCCTCGTTGAGGGCCGACCCCGCGTGCTCGGCGAGCACGCCGCGGCGGCCGACGCGATCGTGATGGCGTACAACCCCGGCAACGAAGGGGGGCAGGCCGTGGCCGAGGTCCTCTTCGGGCGCGTGAACCCGAGCGGGCGGCTCCCGTTCACGTATCCGTCGGGCCCGAACATGCTCGTCCCGTACGACCGCACGCTCTCCGACGATCAGGACACGAGCTACGGCTTCGACGGCTTCCGCCCGCTCGCGCGTTTCGGCGACGGGTTGAGCTACACGGCCTTCGCTACGTCCGCCCTCGGGGTCCCGCCACAGGCGTCGCTAGACGGGCTCGGCGAGGGCGTAGCCGTGACGGTGACGGTCGAGAACACCGGGCCGGTGGCGGGGCACGAGGTCGTGCTGGTCTACCTCGCGGACCTCGTCGCGAGCGTCGCCCCACCGATGGAGCGGCTCGTCCGCTTCGCGAAGGTCTACCTCGAACCCGGCGAGCGCCGCACGCTCTCGTTCGCGCTCGACGCCCGCGCCCTCTCGTTCGTGGACGAAACCGGCCGGCGGCTCGTCGAGCCCGGCCGCTTCACGGTCCGCGTCGCCGATCAGACGGCCGACTTCGCGCTCGACGGCGATACTCCGCTCGTTCTCTCCTCACGGTAATCCTCCCATGCGCGTCCTCCCTCTCGCCCTCGCTCTGCTCTTCGTCGCGGCCTCCGGCGCGCACGCTCAAGACCCGCCGTCCGACGAGTGGATCCTCGTGTGGGAAGAGGACTTCGCCGCCCGCGATGCCGCGTTCGACGCGCGCTGGGACGTCGGCACGCACACGTTCGACGGCAACGAGGCGCAGTTCGTCGCGGAAAACGTCGTCGTCGAGGACGGGCTGCTGAAGCTCCGCCTCACCGACGAGCCGGCTGGCAACCGGCTCTACAGCGGGGCCGAGCTGCGCACCGACAACCAGACGGGCTTCTTCACGTACGGCCGCTTCGAGGCCCGGATGAAAGCGGCCACGGGGTCGGGCATCATCTCGTCGCTCTTCACCTTCCGCTACCAGCCGTGGCAGGAGATCGACATCGAGTTCAAGGGGCGCGACACGAACGCGATGCAGGCGAACATCTTCTACAACGGGGGCCGCGCGGGCGACCCGAACAACGAGCCCTACGAGGTGCCGCCGTTCCCCGAAGACGCGCCGCTGCCGTACGACGCCGCGGAGGAGTTCCACGTCTACGCCTTCGAGTGGGAGCCCGGCATCATCCGCTGGTTCGTCGACGGCGAGCAGGTGCTGGAGAGCCAAGACCCGGCGCAGGTCCCGAATCTCCCGCAGCAGCTCATGATGAACATCTGGATCACCAACCTCCCGTGGGCCGGCCCGCTCGACCCCGACGCCGCCCCCGCCGAGGCGCAGTACGACTGGGTCCGCGTCTACCGCCGCGACCGCGGCCTCGTCTTCGACACGTTCGACGACGGCGACGTGAGCGACGTCTTCGTCTTCAGCGAGACGGGCGGCGGCATTGGCGTCGGCCCGATCGAGGACGCGAACGGCGTGCCCGACCGGGCGGTCAACGTCGGCATCAATCCGGCCGGGGCGGGGTCGTTCGCCGGGGTCGTCTTCGCGGGCGATGCCGGGGTGATGGACGCCAGCGAGGCGACCGCGCTCACGTTCCAGCTTCGCCCGTCCATCCAGGCGAGCAACCTCCCGCTCACACTCGAGATCAACCTCCACGAGGACGTGAACGGCAACAACGCCTACGACGGCGCGACCGAGGACGAGTACCAGGCGACTTACGAAGTCACCGGCCCGTCGGGCTACGTCGACGTATCGATCCCGCTCTCGGCGTTCACCGACGACAACTCGGTCTTCCCCGGCGCCAATGACGGGTTCGACTACACGAAGCTGTTGGAGATCGTCGTCGCCATCGTCGGACCGACGGGGCCGGGCTACGCGCTCTCGTTCGACGAGTTCGCCTTCGCCGCCGTGACGACGGCGGCCGAAGCGCAACCCGAGCCCTTCGCCACCGCGCCGGTCGTCTTCCCGAACCCGACGCGAGACGCGGCCACGGTCGCCTTCGAGCTCGCGGCGCCCTCCGATGTCCGTGTGGAGGTGTTCGACCTGTTGGGCCGTCGCGTGGCCGAGGTCGCAGCGGATATTCAAGCGGCGGGGATGGTCCGCCTCGATGTGTCCACGGAGGGCTTAGCGCCGGGCGTCTACCTCGCCCGCGTGCAAACGGAGACGGCGGTGACCACGACGCGCTTCTCAGTCGTGCGATAACGCCGGGTCGGGGCGGAGGGCGACCCTCCATCACACATGCAGGGCAGGCTTGAAAGCGGCGGGAGATCTGGCGCATCCTTTGGCCTATCCTTTTGTTGCATCTGTTTTTATCCTATCATGAGGTCCTCCGTACGGGTTAGGCGCCGGTGCGATGGCACGGAGGCGCTGAACCGTTGGGTGTTTGTGCGGGGATACTGCCGGGTGGCACTGCCGTCTCCGGCTCGTCTCGCTCTCTCTGCTCCGTGGACGACTCATGATGCCGCCGTGGACCACCCCTCCCGCCGCAGCTGCTGACGAAGCGGCAGGGAAGCCCGTGTGCGATGAGGTGCAAGTCCGAGGAGCGTATCGCGGGGCTTTGCTCGGCCCCGAGCTCGAGTTCTTCGTCGTGAACGAGCGGACGCTGAAGCCGTGGGATGGGATGGGCGTGCTGGCTCGCCACCCGCTGTTCGGCGAGGCCATCAAGCCGGAGATCGCCCGAGAGCAAGTGGAACTCGTCGCCCCGCCGACGTGGTCGCTCGGAGAGATGGAGCGGTTCCTGACGGACCTCGTGCACGAAGTCGGAGCGCTCCTGAAAGCGGAGGGGGCCTGCCTGCTGCCGCTCGCGCTCTACGACACGGCGCCCTTCACGATCACCGAGGCGCCCCGCTACCGCCTGCTCCTCGACGTGTTCGGCGAGCACTTCTGGACGCACGCGCGCGCCATCGTCGCCGACCAAGTGAACGTGGGCGCCGCCGACGAGGCCCAGGCGTTCCGCGTGTTCGAAGCCGTAACCCACTACCTCCCGCTCTACATGGCGATCTCGGTGGCGAGCCCGTTTCTGGGAGGGCGCCCCACCGGCGTGGCGAGCAACCGGATGGCGCTCTACGACGCCTGCGCGAGCCGCTACCCCGAACTGGTCGGACTGCCCCCGCCGATCGCCTCGCTCCGCCACTACAACCTGTTGTTGGAGCGGCAGCCGGTCCTCCACCACCCGAACATGTTTTACCGCTACGCGCGGCCGATGCCTCAGCGCGGCGTGGCCGCCGAGATCCGCTGCATCGACAAGCAGCCCACGCTGCGGGACTTCATGGCGCTCGTCGCCCTCTCGAAAGCCATCGCCGGCGAGGCGACGGCGTCGGACCGGCTGTACTCGCGCGACGGGTTGGAAATACGCTTCGCCGAGGCGCGGCGGCGCGGGGTGACGCGCCCGGCCGCGTGCAAGCGGACGCTCGACCGGCTGCGGGCGTTTCTCGACGAGGGCGAGCAGGTTTACTTCGACCCGCTCTACGAACGTCTCCTCTACGGCTCGGCGGCGTCGGTCCTCCAGAAGCGCGCACGGGAGCAGGGGTACGACGCCGCGCTCCGCCACCTCGCCGCCCACTACCTCGATCCCGCAGCGTCATGACAATTTCGGCGACATCGAACGAGTCGACGGCAGCCGCTGCTGCGGAGGCGTTCGAGCGTATGGCAGCCACGTACGTCCCGCTGCGCGGACGGCTCCACGTCTTTGGCAGCGGCGAGCAGCACTTCGTCATGCCGGGCGTGGACGACGAGCGGGTGCGGCGCACGCCGGCCGGTCTCGAACTCGCCCTGCCAGACGCGCTGGCCGAACTCGAGCGGCAGGGCCGCCGGTGTCTGTTCGTTGTCGGCGGAGCGGGGGCGGGGAAGACGGCTTTTTTGCAGGCGCTCTGTGGGGCGGTAGTGCGAGACGGCGGCGCTGTCGCCGGGCGTCCCGTCTGGCACGGCGAGGTGGCAACGGTGCTCGCCACGGACTCCGGCGCGGGGACGCGTGCGCAGCTCCCGGCGAATGGGTACATCCTGCTCGACGGGTTCGACCGGATCAAACCGGAGGCCGCGCGGGTCGAGGCCGTGCGCACGCTCGAAGCGGTGATGGTGGAGCGGCCCGAGGCGCGGTTCGTTGTGGCGTCGCGGCCGTCGGCCCTGTCGTCGGCGTGGCTGGACGATCGTTTTTTAGAGGTGCGGCTGTGCGCGTTGGACGGGACAGAACGGGCGCGCCTCATCGAGCGGTGCTCCGCAGCGTCGGACGGCGGCGATGCCGATGCGGTAGCGGTGCGGTTGACGGAGGCTTGCGCGACCCCCGCCGGTGCTTTTCTGGCGCGTACCCCGCTCGTCGTCCGCGCCCTCTGCGAGCGGGTCGACCGCGACGGGACGCTGCCCGGCCCCGTGTCCGAGTGGGTGGAGGCGTGTGCGCTCTGGGCTGATGAGCGTCGCGATCTAGCCTCGACGGTGGACGGGCTGCGGCGAGGCGTGGAGGACCTCAGAAACGCATACGGCAACGGTCGCGAAGCGCTCTCCCTGATCCGGGTTCGCGGCGGCTCGTTCCCAATGGGCTCGCCAGACGACGAGGCGGGGCGGTGGAGCGACGAGGGGCCGGTGCACACGGTCACCGTACCCGACTTCCTGCTCGCGCCGCTTCCCGTGATGAACCACGCGTACGGCCTCTACCTCGCCGCTCACCCCGACACGGAACCGCCGCCGCACTGGGGCGACCCCGCTTTCTCGCACCCCGATCAGCCGGTCGTGGGCGTAGAGTGGGAGGAGGCGCGCCGGTACGCCGCGTGGGCCGGCGGCCGGCTCCCGACCGAGGCCGAGTGGGAGTACGCCTGCCGCGCCGGCACGTCGGCTCCACGCTACGGCGACATCGAGTCGATTTGCTGGTATCGGGGCAACAGCGGGGCGGAACTGCACCCCGTCGGGCAGAAGGAGCCGAACGCGTGGGGCTTCCACGACATGCTCGGCAACGCATGGGAATGGGTCGAGGACGACTTCCACGCCGGCTACGCGGGAGCGCCCGACGACGGGCAGGCGTGGTGCGATCGGCCTCGCCGAACATCGCACGTACTCCGTGGAGGCTCGTGGGCGGACGCGTCCCACGTCCCGCGCGCGGCGACCCGGCTGAACGACCACCCCGGGCCGCGTATCGCGAATGTCGGATTCCGCCTCGCCCGATCCCTCCATCCCTGACCCCGCGCCCAACGGCCCGGCCATGCCCTCGACTCCCAACCGAACCGCCTCGCACGAGACGCCCGTCGCCATTCTCGGCGGCGGCGTGGCCGGGCTCAGCCTGGCGCTCGCGCTGACGCGCGCGGGCGTCGGGTGCCGGGTGTACGAGCGGTCCCTCGACATCGGCGGCGGCGGGATGGGATTCATCCTCATGCCTGACGGGCTCGCGGCGCTGGAGCGACTGGGTTGTGCCGACGCCGTGCGGCAGGCGGGCGCTACTGCGTGGCGGTCCGAAGAGCGGTCGGCGTCCGGCGCTCCGCTCGCTGAGAAGGTGCTGCCCGAGCACGTGTGCATTCTCCGCCGCGCGCTGCTTCCGCTGCTGTTCGCGGCGCTCCCCGACGGCATCGTGCGGCAGGGCATCGCGTTCGCCGGATTCGACGAGGGGGAGCATCGCGCGGCGCGGCTCGTGACGGACCCGGGAGAAACATCCGGCGAGACCGTCACGGCAGCGGCCTATGTCGGGGCCGACGGCAAGCGGTCGCGGGTGCGGGAGGCGCTGTTCCCGGCCCACCGAGTCGAAGAGACGCCCGTCACCGAGTTGATCAACGGCCTTCACGCCCCCAACGTGGCCGAGGCGCTGCGCGACCGACTCCTCAAGTTCAGGGACGAGCGCGGCGGCCTCGCCGTCGGGCTCGCGTCGGTGGGGGAGGGCGAGGTCGTCTGGTACGTCCAGTTCGACCGGCGCGCCCACCCGATGCCGGAGGACGAGGCGGACGCCAAAGAGCGCTTCGCGCGCCGTCTCCTCCGGGGCTGGCCGGAGCCGCTGCCGGATCTCATTCGCCGGACCGATTTCAGCCGCTCCTACCTCTCGGAAGTCGTCGGGATGGCGACGCTGCCGCGCCTGTACGGCGGGGACACCGTGCTCGTCGGCGATGCGGCGCACCCGCTGCCGACGCTGCTGGGGCAGGGGGCGAACGCGGCGGTCTGCGACGCTGTCCTGCTCGCCGACGCGCTCCTCGGGAACGGCGGATTCTCGGCGGAGCCGGCAGCGCTCCAACGCGCCTTAACCCGCTACGACCGACGGCGCTTGCCGGAGGTGGACGCCCTCCACCGCGAAGGGCGGGCGCGGGTCGATGCGTTTACCCGATCCGCCGATCGGGTCGGTGCGCCCCCGCCGTTCTCCCTCCGTGAACCTTCGAGCCGAGCCACGCTATGAGCCCTGTCGCTACGCCTACTCTCTTCACCGACGATGCGGTCCGCATGGACCTGCTGCGCGAGCGGGCGCACAACATGCGGTGGGCCGAGCTTCCGCCCGACGTGATCGTACTGACGGCAGCGGACCCCGACTTCCCCGTCGCGCATGAGATTCGGGAAGCCATCCGCGAATACGTCGGCGGCGGTGTGCTGTCGTATGGCCCGGCGGAAGGTCTCCCGAGCTTCCGCCACGCCGCCGCCCGCTTCGCCCTCGAGCGGCGCGGGATCGACGCGCACCCCGACCGCGTCCTCGCTACCGACTCGGCCGCGGCGGCGATGCACGTCATCGCCCGCTTCGCGCTGGAGCCGGGCGACGAGGCGATCATCTTCGATCCCGTCGACTTCCTGTTTCAGCAGTCGGTCGAGGCGGCGGGCGGGATCGCCGTGCGGAGCCCCATCGACCCGGCACGCGGGGCGTTCGACGTGGAGGACGTGCGGGCGCGGATCACGCCGCGCACGCGGATGGTCGGGCTGTGCAACCCGCACAACCCCTTCGGGCTCGTCGCCACGCGGGAGGAGCTGCAGGCGCTCGGAGAACTGGCCATCGAGCACGATCTGTGGATCATGTCCGACGAGATCTGGTCCGACATCGTCTTCCCGCCGCACGAGCACGTTAGCATCGCGTCGCTCGGGCCGGAGATCGCCGCCCGCGTGCTCACCGTCTTCGGATACTCGAAGTCGTTCGGGCTGGCCGGCCTCCGCATCGGGTTCCTCGTCGCCCCCGACGCCGACGTCTTCGAAGCCGTGACCGAGGCCTCGCACGCGCGCTCGACCATGTTCGGTGCGGCGACGGTGTCGCAGATCGGGGCGCAGGCAGCCTACGAACACGGCTGGTACTGGGTCGATGCGTTCCTCGATCACCTCCTCGGCGTGCGCGACCGCGCCGCCGCCCGGCTCAACGCCATCGAAGGCGTGACGTGCCGTGCTCCACAGGGGACGTACCTCCTCTTCCCAGACGTGAGCGCCTTCGGCCTGAGCAGCATGGAGCTGACCGACTACCTCCTCACCGAAGGCCGCGTGGGCGTGGTGCCGGGCGCTGCCCGGTGGTTCGGCCCCGGCGCGGAGGGCCACATCCGCATCGCGTTCCCGACCTCGAATGCCATCATCGACGAGGGGCTCGACCGCATCGAGCACGCGCTCGCTCGACTCGGCGGAGGTGGGTGAGGGGACACGTTCCCGCCCACAGATCGCTTCACGTTCATCCCCGACATCCACCGTCATGTGCCGCGTCGTCGCCTACCTCGGGTCCCCGCTCCTGCTCGACGTGCTCCTCTACCGCTCGGACAGTTCGCTCGTCCGGCAGGCCTACGACCCGAGCATGCTCTCCTTCATGAACCTCGCCGGCTCGGGCTTCGCTGCCTGGGATTCGGCCTCGCCGCGCCCCGAGGTACCGTTCCTCTACAAAGATACCCTGCTGCCGATGTACGACAGCAATCTGATCCAGATGAGCGGCAAGATCCGCAGCGAGTGCATGATCGCGCACGTCCGTGGGGAGGACTACTACGGCGGGTCCGCGCCCCAAGTCGGCCGCGCCAACCTGCACCCATTCCAGTACGAGGGCGCAGGTCTGGCGATGGCGCACAACGGCGGACTGGCGCGTTTCGCCGAGATGAAGTACCACCTGCTGCCCCACATCCGCGAGGAGGTGGCCGCACGGATCGAGGGGACGACCGACAGCGAGTGGCTCTACGCCCTGCTCCTGTCCCGCTTCGAGGGGAGCGCCGCAGAGGCAGGCCCCGACGAACTGGCCTCCGCCGTGGTCGAGACGCTCCGCATCGTCCGCGCCGTCCGCGACGAGCACGGGATTGACGTCGCCTCGGGCGTGAACCTCTTCGCCTCCAACGGCACGACGCTCGTCGCCACGCGCTTCAGCTACGACTTCGGGTGCTACGACGGCCAGATCAACGAGCGGCAGCTCGTCTACCACTCGCTCTGGTTCACGGCCGGGCAGGCCTACGGGCGCTACGAGGACGAGTGGCGCATGGGCGGGAGCATGGACGAGGCCGACTCCATCCTCATCGCCTCCGAGCCGCTCACCCGCGACGCCTCCTCGTGGATCGAGGTGCCCGAGTACACCCTGCTCACCGCGACCCGCACCGACGGCCGGCTCGCCCTCACCGCCCGAGACCTCGACCTATGACGAGCACCACCAACGCCACCGCGTTTCTCCGAACGCTCGATTTGTTCAGCGACCTCTCCGATCGCGAGATCGAGGAGCTTGCGCTGACGGCCGTGCCGTTCGAACGGAGCGCGGGGGGCTACCTCTTCCACCAGGGCGATGTGGCTGACGCGATGTACGGCATCGAGGAGGGTACCGTCCGCATCACCGTGCGGATGGCCGGCGAAGAGGAGGTCGAGTTGGTCAGGGTGGGGGCGGGGGCCGTCGTGGGCGAGATGGGGCTCGTCGATGCCGACGTGCGTTCGGCGTCGGCCGCAGCCACCGAGGCGCTGAGCGGCTACCGCATCGACGCGGCGGCGTTCGACGTGCTGCGTGCCGCGTTCCGCCCCAGCTCGTGCAAGGTCGTCCGGCGTCTCGCCGAGCTGATCAGCTCGCGCATCCGCGCCACGACGCTCGACCTCTACGGAGCGGCGGACGCGCCCGCTCTGAACGACGCCGATCGCTCGCCACCGGTCTCGTCCTCCCGCCGCCACCGCCAGGACCCGGACCTGGACCACCTCCTCTGCCTGCCCATCTTCGGCGCGTTCGCTCGGGACGAGATGGCGGACCTGCTCGGCGAGATGGACTGGCTGGAAGTGCCGCGCGGCTGCGTGATCTTCGAGACGGGCGATGCGCCCGACGCCTGCTACGTCGTGACGCGCGGGGCCGTGGAAGCCACGCGCTTCCGGGGCGGCGGGCACGAGAAGATCGCGCTGTGGGGGCCGGGCCGGATGGTCGGCGAGCAGGCGCTCTTCTCGTCGGAGCCGCGCGACGTGCGGGCGACGGCCCGCGAAGACTGCCACCTGCTTCGACTGGAGGTGGAGCCCTTTCGGAGGCTCTTCGACGAGACCTCCACGATCGCCTTCAAGCTCTCGGACGCGGCTACGCAGCAGATGGTGGTGGCGCTCCGCAATCTCAACCGGCGCCGGACGTGGCTCACGGCGCACCGCGGCGGCCGCTTCCATTTCTTTAAATAGCTGGACTACGCTATGACTGACACGACCCGTGACTACGACTATCTGATTCTGGGGGCGGGCCCGGGCGGGTTGCAGATGGGGTACTTCTTGCAGCAGCAGGGCTGCCGCTACGTGATCCTCGAGCGGAACGAGGCCGTGGCGTCGTTCTTCCGCAAGCTGCCGCGCAGCCGGAAGCTCATCTCCTTCAACAAGGTCCACTCCATCTTCGACGACCCCGAAATCCTGCTCCGGTGGGACTGGAACTCCCTGTTGACGGACGATTACGGCTTCCTCTTCCGCAACTACAGCCAGCGCTTTTATCCCCACGCCGACGAACTCGTGGCGTACCTGGAAGGCTTCGCCGAGGCGTACCAGCTCAACATCCAGTTCGGCACTAGCGTCGAGGGCGTGCGCCGAGCAGAGGACGGGATGTTCGAGCTCCGTGACAGCGAGGGGGGCTGCTACCGCACGCGGGTGCTGGTCGTCGCGACGGGCCTCAGTAGCGCCTACCGCCCCGACGTGCCGGGGCTCGAAGACACCGACGATTACGAGGACGTCCCGCTCCATGCCGACGCCTTCGCGGGGCAGCGCGTGCTGATCGTAGGGAAGGGGAATTCCTCCCTGGAGATCGCCGACGTAGCCCTCGAATCGGCCGCCATCGTCCATGTCGCGAGCCCGCGCTCGCTCGTGCTCGCGTACAACTCGCGCCACCCCGGACACGTCCGGGCCGAGTACGCGAAGCTCATCGACGCCTACCACCTCAAGACGCTTAACAGCCTCCTCGACTGCTCCGTGCTCGGCATCGCGAAGCAATCGGACGGCACCTTCGTCGTCACCGTGGCCTACACGCATGCTGAGGGCGAGGTCGACGAACTGGTCTACGACCGGGTGGTCCGGTGCACCGGCTTCTGCCTCAACACCGACTTCTACGACGAGGCCTGCCGGCCCGCGACGCTGCTCGACGAGCGGCTGCCCGCGATCACGCCGTACTGGGAGTCCGTGAACGTTCCGGGGCTCTTCTTCGCTGGCGCGCTGATGCAGGGGCGGGACTTCAAGCGCTCCTCCTCGGCCTTCATCGACGGCTTCCGCTACAACGTGCGCACGCTGTTCCGCCACCTCATGAGCCGGTACGAAGACATCCCCGTACCACGTGAGACGCTGCCGGTCGATCCGGAACTGCTCATGCAGACCGTGGTCGAGCGGGCCAGCCGTACCTCGGCACTGTGGGCCCAGTTCGGCTATCTCTGCGACGTCTTCGTCGTGCGGGACGAGCAGGTCGAGTGGTACGAAGAGCTCCCCTTCCAGGGACTGCTGGAAGGGGAGTTCAAGGATGAGGCGCACGTTTACAGCCTGACCTTCGAGTGGGGGAAATGGAACGGGGATGTGATGGCCATCGCCCGTCACCCCGTGCCCGACGCGGCGCACCGCAGCGTGTTTCTCCACCCCATCGTCCGCCGCTTCGCCTTCGGCGAGTTGGTCTCGGAACACCACCTGTTGGAAGACCTGTTCGGGGTCTTCTCCTCGACGCGGGAACGGGGGGGCGTGCTCTCCCACTCGGGCGAAGGCATCGAGGACTACCACCGCTCGGCCCACGAGCAGCCGCTGGCCGCGTACTTCGCCGACGCGTTCGCGCACGGCCCGAGCTCTCAGAGCGAGCGGCTCAATGGAGTGGAGGTGTCGGTCAACGTGCCGTCGCCTCCGCCACTTTCACGAAACGAACCCTCACCCTAGACCCGAGAGATCATGGCTCACATCACCGTTCCTGAAGGCGTCCCCGGCATCCTGGGACCTATGATGCGCTACCCCGAGACGGCGCAGGCGCTCAACGCGCTCGCCCAAACCCTGCTCCGCGGCGAGTCGTCGCTGCTGGAAGCCGAGCGCGAGCTGATCGCGGCCTTCGTCTCTCGGCTCAACGACTGCACGTTCTGCTGCAACTCGCACGCCGCCACGTCGCGCTACCTGTTCGGGGAGCAGCAGGGCGTCGTAGACTCGGTGCTCGACGACATCTTCTCGGCGCCTATTTCGGAGCGGGCCCAGGCCCTGCTTGCGATCGCCGCGAAGGTGCAGCAGGGCGGGCGCCACGTGGAGGATGCGGACGTTGCCCGTGCGCGCGCAGCCGGTGCCGACGACCGAGCGATCCACGACACGGTGCTCATCGCCGCTGCGTTCTGCATGTTCAACCGCTACGTCGACGGGCTCGCCACGTGGGCCCCGCAAGAGCCGAGCGCCTACGAAGCCATCGGGGCGCGGCTGGGAGCGCACGGATACGTAGGCTCTGTGAGTGGGACCGCCTGATTCGGTTTGGAATGCCGCAGGTGAGACGCTGAATGCTTCCGATTGTGGTCGGGAGGGTAGCGGTGGCATCACTCGCAACCTCGGGTGAGCCGGGCTGCCTCGGCCGCGTGCGGGAACAGGTCGCGTGCGGCCTGCGCGTAGTGGCACCGTGCCTCCCGGTCGTTCCGCGAACGCTGGGCGAGGCGGAGCTGGACGCGGTAGTTGCCGGGGTCGAGGCGGGCTGCTCGCTCGAGGCCGGCGCGGGTTTCGTCGGCCGTGTAGAGCGCCATAGCGACCGTTTGCCTGGCGCTTTGCACGGCAGCTGCGCCCGCGCCAAGCGTCAGCACGAGGAGGGCAGTGGCGCGGGCCCAACCCGGCACGCGGACCTCGGGCGCTCCCCCCGGCGACAGCGCGCCGACCGCGGCGGCGACGAGGAGCGTGGGCCACGCCAGCAGGAGGACGGCGTCGAAGGCGCCCACTGTAGCCGTTGCGGCGAGGAGGGCACAGAGGGCGAGGGCCCGCGTTCCGGCTTCCACGTCCGGCGCCCTCCATAGCCCGCGCCAAGCGACGAGGACGAGGCCCCCGGCGGCGAGAGCGAAGAGGAGGAAGCCGACGAGCCCGCGCTCGGCCAGCAGCGCGACGATGTCGCTGCTCGGCCACGGGTTCGCCGTCCGCCCGGCCTCGCTCCGGTCCATGGCGGGGTTCCCTGGCTCGGCGAACGCCGGGTAGACCACCGGCCAGTTCCCCGGTCCGACGCCGAGCACCGGATCGGCGAGGGCCATGCGGAGCGAGGTCCCGTACTGGAGGAGCCGCCCGCGCCCGCTCCCCTCGCGGTAATTGGCGACTCCAGCGGCTGTCTCGAGGTATGGCGCGTCGCTCGTCCAGCGGAGGGCGTTGGGGAGAGTCAGTGCGGCGCCCACGCCGGCGGTCCCTACGAGGAGGGCAAGGACGAAGCGCAGCGCGAAGCGCCTCCGTCGGTGCCGCACGGCGAGGATCGCCACGCCGACGAGGACGACGGCGAGAACGACGACCAGCCCCAGCCACGCCGCCCGCGAGCGTGTTAGCACGAGGGCCCCGGCGGTGAGGGCCACGCCGAGCAGGGCAACGAGGAACGGCTTCGGACGCCGGGCGCCGGCGGCGGCGAGGAGGAGAAGCGGGAGCCCGAGAGCAGCGAAGTGGCCGACGAAGTTGCGGTTGCCCAGCGTGCCGCCGGGCGCACGCTCCACCGAGAATAGGGCCGGCCGGAATCCGTAGGCCTGGACGAGTGCGGTGACGGCGGCCAAGACGACTGCTAGCGCAAGGGCGTGGAGGAGCGGTCGGCCCAGCCCGGCGGCGCCCACCCCCCGCGCCGCCCAGAAGACGG
Source organism: Rhodothermales bacterium (assembly GCA_039944855.1). Taxonomy (NCBI): domain Bacteria; kingdom Pseudomonadati; phylum Rhodothermota; class Rhodothermia; order Rhodothermales; species Rhodothermales bacterium. Next base: position 15,711 of record JBDUXZ010000013.1, read on the forward strand.
TGACGCCCGACGCGCTGACGGCAAGCGCGCGCGTGGCGAGCCACCCGTTCGCGGCGAACACCGTGGAGGCCGCACTGGCGACGAGGAAGGCGGCCAGCAGCACGTCGACCCGAGCGAAGCGCCACCGCCGAGCGGCACCGAGCGTCAACAGCCCGGCGAGCGCAGCCGTGACGTGGAGGACGAACTCCTTCGGTACGAAGAACCGATCGAGTTCAAACGGTTCATAGGGCACGACGAGCAAGACGGACGCGAGCGCGCCGAGTTGCAGAACGCGGAGGGCCGCCCGCTCCCCACGGGTGGGAGGCGAGGTCGGGCGGGGGGCAGAGAGGGGAGACGGCACGGCAGAAGGTAGCAGCGAGAGTAGAAACGTAGAACGGTCCGCCTCGACCGAGCGCTGGTTTCCACATATGCGAAAGCCCCCACAAACGATCAGTTTGCGGGGGCTTTCTGTGGGCTCTACTGGATTCGAACCAGTGACCTCATCGATGTCAACGATGCGCTCTAACCAACTGAGCTAAGAGCCCGCTGAGGCTTCGCAGACGGCCCGAGGGCCTCCGCGAGCGGGCATCGAATATACCGTGGCCCGAGAACGGGAGTCAAGCGCGCGTGGCCCGTCACGCGGCGTCCCCACGTGAATCTTCTATGCACGGCCCTGGCATTGTGGGCCCGTGCCGGTTACGATTCGGACCCCGCTTCGGTACCTTGACCCGGCGTATGTCGCGACCCACTTTACAAGCGCGGACGCGTGAGTGGACAGGGAGACACCGACGGTCGTCACAATCCGCCTGTTTATCGGCTGCTGCGGCTGCAGATCGTTGGAACAGGAAGCCAATCGCGCGGAATGGCATATGCTTTGGGTGCCGACAGGGACCCCCTGTGCCCGGCCGGCGCTCGTTGAGCTTAAGCTGCTGGGCGTAGCCCATTTGCCTGACGCTCCGTTCTCCAATGGAATTATCATTCGCGCTCCGTTCCCATGAAGGGGCAGGGCGTTCACCGGTACCGTCGATGATGAAAGAGGCCCTAGCCCGGGCGATGGATGCGGCCCGCGACCCGCTGGGGACGCTGACCATCACGCCGTGGCGGTTCTACCTCCTCGGCGCAGAGACGATCTCGGCGGTAGCGTGGCTTTACGCCCGCTTGCTCGAAGGGGAGGTTGGGGCCGATGGCGCACGTGCGGCCTACGAGCAGTGGAGGGCCGTGCCGGGGTGGATCGTCGTGACGTGCATGCGGTTCGAGGACGAGCAGCAGATGGAAACAGCCGTCGAGGACTGCCTCACGTCGGTGCAGCGGTGCTCGCTCTCGCTCTGGAGCGACAACGTTCCGACGAACTGGGTGACCGACGTCGTGACGGAGTCCCCGGACCTGTACGAACTCGTCCAGGTGGACCCCGAGCGCGAACTCGTCCTCGGCATCCTGTGGTACGGGCACCCGGAGCGCCCCTCCGCCGGCGGGCTCAGCAACGACGAGGTGCACGAGCGGCCGTAGGGGAACACGAGAGCACGTAAGTGGTGCGGGGTAGTCCCCTCTCGCTTCTGGTTTCGACCGTGAACCTGCACCACGCCCACCCCTGGGATGTCGCCCCGCGCGAAGCCGTCGCCCTCCAGCGCGATCTCGCCGAGCGCGTCCGCTTCGAGCCGCTGCCTTCGGACATCGAGACGGTCGCGGGCGTAGACGTCAGTGTGCGGGATGATCGCGTCCGGGCGGCTATCGCCGTGCTTGCGTTGCCGGATTTGGAGGTCGTCGATCACGCGACGTGGGAGGGTCCGGTAGCGTTCCCGTACGTCCCTGGCCTGCTCTCTTTCCGCGAGATGCCGGCCATCCTCCCGGCGCTGGACCAACTCGCTTCGGTCCCCGACGTGTTCATCCTCGACGCGCACGGCTACGCGCACCCGCGCCGCTTCGGCCTCGCGTGCCATCTCGGCGTGCTACTGGACAAGCCGGCCTTCGGGGTGGCGAAGTCGCGCCTTGTGGGGAGCTACGACGAGCCAGGAACGGCGAAGGGCGAGCGCTCGCCCCTCGTTCATCGGGACGAGGTCATCGGGAGCGTCGTGCGGACGCGGGCGAACGTGAAACCCGTGTTCGTCTCCGTCGGCCACCGTGCCACGCTCGACGACGCCGTGGCTCTCACGCTCCGCCTCGCCACCCGCTACAAGCTCCCGATGCCGACGCACCTCGCCCACCGCCTCAGCAAGTACGGCGCGCTGTAAGAGCAGGGTCAGGGGCCGCGAGCGCCAAGGTTCTCGTAGCGGCGTAAGACATCTAGGCCGAGATCCCCCTGTGCAAACATGAAAAGTAGAGAGCCGAAGAGTGCGCCTGTAATGGCTCCTGCCAGAGCCCCCTCGCGGGCGGCGTTGCCATAGCCTCTACGCTCGTCGAGAGGAGTGCTGTTCTCTCCAGAAATACCAGCAAGAACTCCCGGTCCGATGCCCAGAAGCGCGCCCACACCTGCACCGACTAAACCATAGCGCATCGCCCCAGACACGTAGAAGCCTACTGACCGTACCTGAGGCGTTGCGAGGGCCATAGGAATGTGCGGACGAGGCAATCGAACCGAATCGTTGACTGCAAGGAAACGCGCTGAGTCCGCATCGAGATAGAAATCGACCCCCTTTATTGTCTGCCCTCCTACGGTCTCGATGATTACCTGCTCGCCTCTTACCTCCTCGTTGACGGAAATCTGCACCCTTGGATCGCTAAGGTCCGTGCGGACCACGGTGTCTGATTCAAGGAAACGGCCTACCGGAGCGCAGCCTGTGAGGGTGATCCCAAGAAGGCACGCGAAGTAGAAAAAGCGGAAGAAATGCTTTCCGCGTGTCGCTTCCAGTTCCATTAGAAGTTCAGCCGCATACGGACGTTGACGGTGCGCGGAGTGAGCCGCGTCGGGATGCGCTGCCAGATGCCGGTGGCGTCCTCGACGTAGGAGTACGAGATGGTGTTCGTCATGTCGAACACGTTGAGGATCTCGCCCGTCAGCTCCAGCCGGACGGGGTTGCCGGTCGGGGCGCGCTGGGCGAGGACGGCCTCCTTCGTGATGCCCATGTCGACGCGGCGGTATTCGGGGTAGCGGCCGGAGTTGCGGTCGCCGGGCACGCGGAGCGTCACGCCGCCGATGATCTGGCCGGGCTCGGGCGGGGTGTACGGCGTGCCGGTCCCGAAGAGCGCCCGGAGGTGAACCTTCCACGACGTGCTGTTCGGGACGTAGTCCTGCACGAAGAGGGCGACGTTGTGCCGCCGGTCCGTCGGGCGCGGCACGGCGCCGTTGACGCCGGGCGTCGGCGTGAGGAACTCCTCGCTCGTCTTGAGGAAGCCGTAGTTCAGCCAGCTCTCGAGGCCGGGCACGAACTCGCCGCGGAGCTGGAGGTCGAAGCCGAAGGCGTAGCCCTCGGCGTTGTTCTCGCCGGAGTAGACCGTGCGGACGTTGTCGACGTTGTACGTGATGAGGTTCGAGAGGTCTTTGTAGTACGCCTCAGCGCGGCCGTAGAACCGGATGCTCGGGAAGAACCGCTCGACGCCGGCGATGACCTGCACGGCGCGCTGGCTCTTGATGTCGCGGTTGAGCGTGCCGAGGATGATGTTGTTGCTCCCGACCGTCGTGCTGTCGTAGATCGGCTCGCCGCGGAGCTCGCGGTAGGTCGGGGCCTGGTGGTAGACGCCACCGGCGGCCGTGACGGTCGTGAACTCGTCCCAGACGTAGCGGGCGGAGAGGCGGGGGCTGACGGTCCACTCGTCGTTGAACGAGAAGTAGTCGCCGCGCACGCCGCCGGTGACGACGAGGCGGCCCGACTGCGGGAGCACGTCGACCGCGTCCTGCACGTAGAGCGCCACCTGCGACTCGTTGAACGCGGCGTCGCCATTGAGGCTGTCGAGCGCGACCTGCGTCGGATTACCGTCCAGGCCCCGCCCGGAGACGTAGCTCACCTCGAAGAGGTCGTCGCTGAAGTCGAGCCGACGGGCGCTCCAGCCCGCCTCGGCGGCGTGGCGGCCGAGCGAGAGGCGGTAGCGCCCGCCGCCGGAGAGCGTCGTGACGCGGACGGTGTTGTTCGTCGTGTCCTGCTGCGTGGCGGCCCCCGTCTGGATCAGGTTCGTCGGGTCGTCCGGGTCCTCGAACGGGTTGTCGATACGGAAGAGGCCGACGGCGCCTCGGATGTCGACCCGCTCGAACTCCTCGACGTCGAAGTACGACACGTCGTGCTCGACGCGGAACGCGGACGAGACCCGGTTGAGCAGGCGGACGCCGCCGAAGGTGAGGTCGTAGCCGTCCTCCTCCTGCCCGGTGTACCCGAACGAGATGCTGCGGAGGTCCTGGAAGGTGCCGAAGAACGTCCGCCGTCGCGTCGGTTGCAGACGGAAGCGGTTGGCGAGGAGGAGGCCGAGGCCCTGGATCTCGTGGCCCTCGGCGATGCGGTACGTGAGCGTCGTCTGCACGTCGTTGAACTCGGGGTCGTACTCACCCTTCAACTCCTGCGAGCCGAAGAAGCCCTGCGCCCGCGCCGCGCGCCCGGCCACCGCCACCCCGAGCTTGCCGCCGAGCGTCCCCACTTTCACGCTCCCGCCCGCGTCGAGCGTCGAGACGTAGCCCGAGCCGTCGACGGTGTTGCCCTCGGCCCCGCCCGGCCGGATGTAGGCCACGTCGAGCGCCGAGGCGAGTTTGCCGCCGTAGCGCGCCGGGAATCCGCCGGCGTAGAGCGTGAGCCGGTCGGTCATGTCGAGGTTGACGATGCCGAGGCCCTCCTGCTCGCCCTGCTTCGTGCGGAACGGGGTGTAGACCTCGAAGCCGTCGATGAAGTAGAGGTTCTCGTTGTAGCCGCCGCCGCGCACCGAGTATTGGTACGAGGTCTCGTTGTTGCTCGTCACGCCCGGCAGGACTTTGATGGCGCGGAGCCCGTCGTTGAGCGGAGAGGGAATGTCCTGCGCCGTCTTCGGGTCGATCGTGAACACGCCCGCATCCTCGGCCACGGCCGAGCCCTCGACCTGCACGCCTTCGAGCTCGATGTCGGTCTCGGCGAGGGCGATGTCGAGCCGTGTCGCCCGGTCTTTGAGGACGGTCACGGAGTCGGTCCGCGCCTGGAAGCCGATGGCCGTGATGCGGAGGGCGTAGCGGCCGGTCGGGAGCCGGAGGGCATACGCCCCGTCGCTCTCGGCCGCCGTCCCGAACTGCGTTCCGTCGACGACGACGGTGGCACCGGGGATCGGGGCGCCGCCGGTCTGCTGGGTGACGCGGCCTTCGATCCGGCCCCAGTTCTGCGCGAGAGCGCCGGGGGCGAGGAGGAGCGCGAAGCCGAGAACGAGAAGGAGACGCATGGCGCGGGTACCGTCGAGTGCGAGCACGAGTGCACTGGAGTTGGTGAGCAAGAGCGGACGGTATCGGAGGCGCAGCGGCGTCGGGGTCGGGTGGGCGGATCGGGACGGGAATATAAGGGTATCCGCCGCCGATCCCGGCACGGGCGGCCTGGGGATACGGTTGTGCCCTGCTTCCCCTTTTATCCCGTCAGCCCGAGCGCCCGCACGATGACCGACAATTCCACGACGGGCAGGATGAGGCCGAAGAGCGCGCCTGCCACGACCTGGCCGGGCGTATGCGCCCCCACGCGTACCCGCGCCCACATCAGGAGGGGTAGCAGGACGAGGAGCGGCGTCACCGTCACGGCGGTCAATACGAGCTCCGTCGCGGGCGGGAGGTCGCGCCAGACGGTGAGCGTGACGAAGAGGAGGATCGACACGAACCCGGCGAGGCTCGTCATGTGGACAGAGATCTTCCACCGCAGGTTGATCAGCACGATGAGCGCCGTGTTGATCGGGTAGAGCAGCGCGAGCGCGACGAGGAACGCCACCGCCGTCGTCCCCGTCGTCGCCATCACGACCATGCCGACGGCGTACGAGGTGATGCCGACGAGGAACGGCTTGAGCCGGCTCTCACGCCGCCGGATCTCCAGCGTCTCGGCCTCGCCCCGGCGGATCATTCGGATCACGTACGCTAGCGGGATCAGACAGAAGAACACGAGCGCGACGCCGACGACCCACGCGATCTCCGTGCCCGGCGCGCCGAAGTGCCACAGGATCAGCCCGAACCCCACGGGCGGGAGGACGAGCGGGTTGAACACGTACGAGAGGACGTTCGCGACGTGGTAGCCGGCGTCCACTCGGGGTTGCCGCGGCGCGAGTCCTGTGGCTGTAGCTCTGCCGGTGTGCATGGATGAGCGACGGAATGGAGAGAAAGGAGGGAAGAGAGGGAAGGGAGAGAAAAGCGCGACGAGGGGGGAAGCGGTGGCACCCCTCCATCCCTTCCATTCTCTCCCCGCCTTCCTCTCAATACGATCGGGCGAAGAGGACGCGGCCGTCGGACGGCTCGCCGGTGAGGAGGTCCTTCCCGGTCTCGTCCTCGCGCTCGAAGGGGACTACGCGGATCGTGGCCTTCGTCTCCTCCTTGATACGGGCTTCGGTCTCGGCGGTGCCGTCCCAGTGGGCGAGCACGAAGCCGCCCTGCTCGATCGCGTCCTTGAACGCGTCGTACGAATCCGCCTTCGTGGTTTTGCTGTCGCGGAAGCTCGCGGCCTTATTGAAGAGGCCGCGCTGGATCTGCGAGAGCAGGTCCGTCACCGTCGCGGCGAGCGTGTCGAGCGGGACGGACTCCTTCCCGCCCTGGTCGCGGCGGGAGAGCTCGACCTGGCCGTTCTGCACGTCGCGCGGGCCGACGGCGAGGCGGATCGGGACGCCCTGCACCTCGTACTCGTGGAACTTCCACCCCGGCCGGTGCTCCTCGCGGGCGTCGACTTTGACGCGGACGCCGGCGACGCGCAGCTCACGCTCGATTCGCTCCACGACCTCCATCACGGCCTTTTTGTCGTCCTCTTTGTTCGCCCGGTAGATCGGCACCACGACGACCTGCGTCGGGGCGAGGCGGGGCGGGAGGACGAGGCCCTGGTCGTCGCCGTGCGTCATCACGAGGCCGCCGACGAGCCGCGTCGAGACGCCCCACGAGGTCGCCCAGACATACTCCTGCTCGTTGTCTTTATTCGTGAACATGCAGTTGAACGCCTTCGCGAAGTTCTGCCCGAGGAAGTGCGAGGTGCCCGCCTGCAGCGCCTTCCCGTCCTGCATCAGCGCCTCAATCGCGAACGTGTCGACGGCACCGGGGAAACGCTCGCTCTCGGTCTTCGCTCCCTTGATGACCGGCATCGCCATCCAGTCCTCGGCAAACGTGGCGTAGACGTCGAGCATCTGCCGGGCCTCGTCGATGGCTTCCTGCTCGGTCGCATGCGCGGTGTGGCCCTCCTGCCACAGGAACTCCGACGTGCGGAGGAAGAGCCGGGTCCGCATCTCCCAGCGCACCACGTTCGCCCACTGATTGATGAGGATCGGGAGGTCGCGCCACGACTGGATCCACCGGCTGTAGGCGTCCCAGATGATCGTCTCACTCGTCGGGCGGACGATGAGCGGCTCGTCGAGCTTGGCGTCGGGGTCGACGACGAGGTCGCCGTTCTCGTCCGTCTTCAGCCGGTAGTGCGTGACGATGGCGCACTCCTTGGCGAAGCCCTCGACGTGGGCGGCCTCCTTCGCGAGGAAGCTCTGCGGGATGAAGAGGGGGAAGTAGGCGTTCTGGTGCCCCGTCGCCTTGAACATCCCGTCGAGCGCGCGCTGCATGTTCTCCCACAGGGCATAGCCGTTGGGCGGGATGATCATCGAGCCGCGCACCGGCGAGTATTCGGCGAGGCCGGCAGCGCGGACGACGTCCACGTACCACTGAGAATAGTCGTCTTGCTGGGAGGTGATGGCGTCTGCCATGGAGAACAGTGGTGGGGAGGATGGAGGTCGGAAAGGCGGTCCGCCGCGGGGGCGATCCCGGCGGCGGGCGAGGGGAGCCCTCGGGGCGGGCGGCGGCGCGTTCTTTGCAAAGTTCGGAAGCCAGCCCGTGTTACTTCGTGCCGAGGCGCGGCGGCCTCTCTCGTGAGGGCGGCCAAATATACCCCGCACCGCGCACGGCCCGCAACGCTCACGGCCCGTGCCGGGTCCATGCCGGGACCTTCAAACGCTGCCGCTGGTACACGCCGTGACGGTCTCCGCCGTAGCCGAGGCCGCCTCGCCATCCCCACGCATCCCCTGCCGTCATGACCGCGCGCTCCCGCTTTTTCGCCACGCTCGTGCTCGTCGCGAGCAGCCTCGGGCTCTCGAGCTGCTACACCCAACTCGCCGCCGACGGGGCCCGCCCCGACCGCGCCGAGGCGTACCGCATCCCGGCCGACCGTGCCGCCGAGCAACCTGCTGCCGCGCCGTCGTGGAACGGCGAAGCGCGCGTCGGGCTCGGCCAACCGGCGGAGACCGGTTTCGAGCAGGAGTACACCGAAGACGGCTACGGAACCGAAGGCGTCGAGGACGACGGCTACTACGCCGAGGGTACGTACGAGGGCGAGGCGTACGGCGGCGGGTACGACGACGTGCAGGTCACGCGCTACCGCTACGACGACGAGTATTACGACGACTACGATTACGGGTACGACGACTACTACGTCGGCGACCCGGTCCCGTACTACTACGTCAGCTACTCCCCGTACTACCGCTCCCCGCGCTGGCACTGGCACTACCTCTACTCGCCCTATTACCCCGCCCCGGCCTGGGCCTACGGGTACGACCCGTACTTCGACATCCGCTACCGCTCGGGGTGGAGCTTCGGGGTCAGCTTCACGTTCGGCTCGCCGTACCACTACGGCCGCTACTACGACCCGTACTTCCACGACCCCTTCTACGGCGGCTACTACGGCTACGGCTACAGCCCGGTGTTCTACGGCGGCTACCACAACGGGTACAACCACGGCTATCACAACGGGTACTATAACGGGCTCTACGCCGGCGGTTACAACAGCGGATACAACAACGGTGGCTATAACAACGGCGGTGTGCGCGGACCGCGCGGCAGCATCCGCTCCGCCCTCGGCACTGACCGCACGCGGCTGAACACGCTGGCGTCCTACGCAGGGGACCGGCCCGACCGCGTCCTGCTCGACTCGCCGCTCGGCATCGGGAGCGTGCGCGCCCTCGCGAACGACTCGCGGCAGCACGTCCTCGCGCAGCAGTCGATCCGCACGTCGATCCGCGGAGACGCCAGCACCCGCGTCCTGACGGCGCAGCCGGACCGGACGACCCGCGTGCAGAACGGAGGCACGACGCGCGTACAGCCGGACCGCGACGTGCTCGGTGCCCCGCCGGTCCGCACGGCCGCGCCGCCCGACCGCACGACCTCCGTCTCGCCCCCGACGCGCGTCACGCCCGACCGGACGACGAGCACGCTCCCCGATCGCACGACGCGTACGCTACCGGGCCGCACGCCGAGCGCACTGCCCGACCGCACCACCCGCACCCAGCCGGACCGGACGCCGAGCACGCTGCCCGACCGCACGACGCGGACGCAGCCCGATCGGACACCGTCGACGCTTCCGGACCGGACGACGCGGACGGCCCCGACGCCGCGCGTACCGCCGAGCCGTACCACGCGCCCTGCCCCGTCACGCACCAACGACGGACGGGCTGAGACGCCGCGGACCCGCACCGAGCGTCCGACCCGGACTCCGGCGACGCGCCGCGCCCCGACGCGCCCGGCGCCCACGCGCTCCGAGCCTGCGCGGCGCGCTGACGACGACAATGCTCGTCCGCAGCCGCGCTCGCGTCCGGCCCCGCAGTCCCGCCCGGCTCCGTCGCGTCGTGGCGGCAACAGCCCGGCGGCCCGCCCGTCGAGCCCGCCACCGTCCCGCAGCAGCGGGGGTAGCGCGGGGTCGAGCCGGTCCGGCGGGTCCTCCAGCGGCTCCAGCGGGCGGAGCTCGCGCCGCGGCGGCAACGACTGATCCGCTCCACGCTTCGCATCGGGCCCCGCGCCCGCAGAGGAGGCCCGTGCGCCCCGTACGGGCCTTTTCTATGGCCAGACCCTGCGGCTGATCTCCATACGATTCTCCTGATTCCCCGTACAGACGCAGCATGCTGCGTCTCTACCCCTCCGACGACATGAACGCACGCTCCCTCTCCGTACTCGCCCTGCTGACCGTCTTCGGCGCACCCCTCGCTAGCGCGCAGACAGGCGAAGACATCCTCCGCTACAGCCAGCGCTTCCCCGCCGTCGACACCCGGATGACGGGGATGGCCGGGGCCGCCGTCGGCGGCGTCGGTGATTGGGGCGCGGCCTACGCCAACCCCGCCGGGCTCGGGCTCGTCCGGCGCTCCCACGTCGTCGGCGCCTTCGCCGCGGGCTCGATTCAGAGTGACGCCCGCTACTTCGACGGCGGGGGCGAGGCGACGGCGACGCAGACGGCGATCGGCAGCGGGGCCTACGTCGCCGCCCTCCCGACGCTGCGCGGCTCGCTCGTCTTCGGCATCGGGTACAACCAGACGCAGGGCTTCGACCGCGAACTGGCCTTCGCCGGGTTCAACCCGAACGCCGAGTTCGAAGGGCAGGTCGGGCTCCAGCAGTTCGGCGACGTACTCGAAGATGGGCTGAGCGGCGAGCTCTCGCTCGTCGGCGCCGTCGAGGTCGCGCCGGATGTGATGGCGGGGCTCTCGATCAACCTCGTCACCGGCGACTACCAGTTCCAGCAGGTGCTCGACGAGCAGGACGGGAACGGGGCGCCGGCCTTCCTGACAGAAGATTTTCTCGAAGCCGACCTCCAGGGCGTGAACGTCCGCGCCGGCGTCTCGGCCGAGGTCGCGCCCGGCGTCCGGCTCGGGCTCGCGACGGAGAGCCCGACGTACTACCGCATCGAAGAACGCTCCGACCTCTTCGAGTCCGGCCTCTTCGACTACTCGATCACGACGCCGTGGCGGATCTCCGGCGGCATCGCCTACGACATGGCCGGCTTCCTCCTCACCGCCGACCTCGAGTTCCTCGACTGGTCGCAGGCCCGCCTCCGCCCGACGGCCGATTTCCGCCCGCCCTTCACAGAGGTGGACGAGAACCTCGAGATCCGTCAGACTTACCGCGAGGTGCTCAACACCCGGTTTGGCGCGGAGTACGACCTCGGCCCGTGGGCCGTCCGCGTCGGCGCCGCCTATCAGCCCGACCCGCTCCGCGAAGAGCTGGACCTGCGCGGGTTCGACGTGGACCGCCTCCGCACGACGTACACGATCGGGTTCAGCCTGAAGACGCTCGACCGCGTCGCGCTCGACGTGGCGTACGCCTACACCGAGTTCGAAGACGTGCTCGTGCCCTACGCCTCGTTCGAAAATCCGCAGCCGGTCGTGGCGGAAGAGGTCGCGCGCAACCGCTTCCTCGTCGGCGTCCGCGTGGACCTGTGAGCGTACGATGTGATGCGTAAAACGTGAGGGTGCCCGCAGCGAACCTGTGCTGCGGGCACCCTTACGTTTTACGCATCACGCATCACACTTCTGCCGGCACCGGCGGGGCGTTCCACTCCGGCAGCGTGGGCGCGGCGCGGCGGAGCGACGGTGCCCGCCCGAGCGCGCTGTGCAGCAGGCCGATCCCGATGAGCATCAGCACCGCGCTCGGCACCGACGCGAAGGCGACGGTTTGGAGCAGGAGGCCGAGCAGCGACGCCGGCACGGCGACGAGGAGGGGGACGAAGCGCTCGGCCATCGAGAACCGATCGGACCGCCGCGAGAACGGCGGTTGGCCGTAGAAGAGCGCCTGCGCCCGCGTGACGAGCGCGCACAGCGCGAGCCAGAATCCGGCGTGGAGCGCCGCGTGCCCGAGGGGCATCGCGAGGCTCAGCACGACCCAGAGCGCGAGGTGCAGCGGGACGAGGACGCGGAACAGCAGCGCCGACTGCGCGCCGATCTGGAGCCCGCGCCCGCTCCGCATCGGGAGCGTGTCGAAGACCCACGCCGCGCGCTCGTGCGCCGAGAACTGGACGGACTGCACGAGCGTCTGCGCGCTGAACAGCAGGACCACGAGGACCGAGAGGTGCATCTGCACGGACGGATCCGTGAGCACGTTCTCCGCGCCGTGGACGAAGAGGTCGCCGAGCCCACCGGTCCACCAGCCGAACGCGGCGAAGACGAAAGCGAGGAGCGCCGCCGGCCACACCCGCCCGCGCACGAGCGCGTCGCTGCGAAGGGCGGCGACGGTGAAGCCGAAGGCCGCGCGGGATTCGGGCGCGCGGACGAGCAGCCGCTCCAGCCTGTTCGGCGCGAGGCCGCTCGCGCTCGGGTCCGACTGCGCCTGCTCGCCGTCGGCCATGCGCTGGAGGAGCGCGAAATAGCGGTCGGGAAAGACGAAGCCGAAGCACACGGCGAGCCCGAGCCCCAGCGCGGCGAGCCCGAGCGTCGCGCCCCCGATGCCGTCGCTCAGCCAGAGCCCGTCGATCACCCAGCGCGGCGGCCACCACGGCGCGTCGGACGTGAGCTGCGGCTGCGTCCCGACCCACTGATAGCCGAGCACGAGCGCGCCGACGAGCCCCGCGCGGACGGCGGTGAGCACGGGTTTGAGCACGCGGTGAGAGAGCCCCAGCGTCAGCCCCCAGATCACCGCGAGCACGACGAGCGTCACCCCGACCATCGTCCCGACGACCAGCCCACCGACGGCGAGCGCCTCGCCGATCCCGTTCGCCGTCCCCGCGAGCCACGCGAGGGGCAGCGCCGTGGACACGCTCATCACCGCCACGAGCAGGCCGATGTTCACGAGGCGCGCGACGTAGTGCGTCGCCTCCGACGCCGGCAGCGTCAGCGCCCACGCGTGGTCAGCCGGCCGCCCCATCAGTTCGTCGTACGTGCCGACGACGGCGAAGGCGGCGAGCACGCACGCGAACGAGAGCCCGACGAACAGCACGGTCTCTATGTCGGCCGCGTGCGGCCGGAGCGAGAGGGCGAGGATGAACGACGAGAGCCCGTACGACACCACCGTCAGCAGCGCCCGCGAGGTGCGGAGCGCCCCCGTCTTCGGGTGCCGGAGGTCCAGCCGAAGCTGGGCACCTACGAGCGCGCGGACTTGGTTCCAGTCGATCATCGGGTGGTCGAGCGTGGCGGCGGTGTGGAGGTAGCGACGCAGCATGCTGCGTCTGTGCGGGGTGCGGTGGAGGGTCAGTTCTGCTGCTGCTGCTGCTGCTGCTGCTGCTGCTCGCGGCGGCGCTCTCGCATGAGGTCGCGGAAGGCGTTCGCGGCGTTGTTGTGCTCGCGGAGCGTGCGGCTGAACGTGTGCGTGCCGTCGCCCTTCGCCACGAAGTAGAGGAAGTCGTGGTCCTCCGCGTCGAGCACGGCGCGGACGGACGACTCCGACGGGTTGTTGATCGGGCCAGGCGGGAGGCCGTCGATGAGGTACGTGTTGTAGGGGTCGGAGAACTTGTAGTCCTCGAAGAGCAGGCGGCGCATCCGGCCGCCGTCGCTCCGCATGAGGGCGTACTGCACGGTCGGGTCGGCCTGCAGCCGCATCCGGCCGGAGCGCGTGCGCCCGAGCAGCCGGTTGAGGTAGACGGCGGCGATGCGGGGCCGCTCCTCCGGCCGCCGCGCCTCCCACTCCACGATCGACGCGAGCGAGAGCACTTCGTCCCGCGTGAGTCCGAGGGCGTCGGCCTTCCGCTGCATGTCGTCCGTCCAGAATCGGTCCCACTCCTGCTTCAGCCGGCGGACAGCGCCACGCGCGTCCGTCGTCCAGTAGATGTCGAACGAGTTGGGCCGCATATACCCGAAGAGGTGCGTCGTGTCGGTCTCGAGCTCGGCCGCGAGTTCGGGATCGCGGAGGGCGTCGACGAACTCGGTTGAGTCGATGTCGAGGTCGCGGCGGAGGACGGCGGCGAGGACGCCGGGGCGCGTGCCGGGTGGGACGGCGACGCGAACCGGGTCCTGCCGGCCTTTCCTGATTTTGTCGAGCACGTCGAAGTTGGTTGCGCCCGTCTCGAAGCGGTAGTAGCCCGGCTTGAGCTGACGGTCCCAGCCGGTGAGCGTCGCGGCCCACTCGAACGACATCCGCGAGTCGAGCAGGCCCGCGCTGTCGAGCGAGTCGGTGACGGTCTCGAACGAGGCCCCGCGCGGCAGCTTGGCCCCACGGTAGCCGTCGTAGTCCGGGGTGTTCGGCATAAAGAGGAGCCAGTAGACGGCAAAGGCGCCGAGCAGTCCGAGGACGAGCGCGGCGAGGAAGAGGCGTTTCAAGAGCTTCATATCATAAACCCTGCCAGCGTGCGGGCCGGGCTATTGGTCGTCGTGGAGGCGGCGTTCGAGGGAGCGTGTTTCGTCGATGATGCGCTCGTAGAGGCGGCGCACCGACGTTGCGGGGAGCGGGCCGGGGTTGGCGTCGAGGACGTTGCGGAGGACGTCTTCCTCGCGGGTCGGGACGTAGACCGGAAGCCCCAGCATCTTTTTGATTTGGCCGATGCGGGCCGCGTAGACGGCGCGCTCGTTGAGGAGGTGGACGAGGGCCTCGTCGAGCGCGTCGATCCGGTCCCGCCACGGGTCGAGGTCGGCCTCCGACGGCGGGGCCGACGGCTCGGGCCACGGCGCGTCGAGGCGACGGAGCGGAGCGTTCCACAAAGCGGGAGTTGAACGGGGGGCGTCCTCGTCCATGTTTCAACCTGAGACGGGAAGGTCAGATGGCGAGGTTCGGCGCGGCGGAGAGGGTGAGCGGGCTCTCCACGCCCGCCGCCCACTTGAAGTGCCCCGTCACAGCGACCATCGCCGCGTTGTCCACGGAGTACACCGGCTTCGGGATGAAAAGGTCGAAGCCGTCGGTCTCGGCCGCCGCCGCCGCGTCGCGGCGGAGCTGGCTGTTGGCCGAGACGCCGCCGACGACGGCGACCGAGCGGATCCCCGTCGCCCGCACCGCGTCGCGGATCGCGCCGACGAGCACGTCCACGACGGCCGTTTGGAACGACGCGGCGATGTCGCCGAGGTGCTCCGTCAGCACCGTCTCGCGCTCGGCGTCGGAGAACCGGTTGAGGTAGTACAGCACCGACGTTTTGATCCCGCTGAACGAGAAGTCGTAGTCGCCGAGCCGCGTGCGGGGGAAGGACTGGAACGTCGGGTCGCCGTCGCGCGCGAGCCGGTCGATCACGGGGCCACCGGGGTAGCCGAGCCCGAGCATCTTCGCCACCTTGTCGAACGCCTCGCCCGCCGCGTCGTCGCGCGTCGAGCCGAGGACCTCGTGTTGGAATCCGTCGCGGACGACGACGAGCTGGGTGTGGCCGCCCGAGACGGTCAGGCAGAGGTACGGGAACGGCGGGCCAGGCGGCTCGACGAACACGGAGTAGAGATGCCCTTCGAGGTGGTTCACGCCAACGAGCGGGATCCCGAGCCCGAGCGCGAGCGCTTTCGCGAACGAGAGCCCGACGAGGAGCGAGCCCGCGAGCCCCGGCCCGTACGTCACGGCGACGGCGTCGAGGTCCGACTTTGCCACGCCCGCCTCGGCCAGCGCCGCGTCCACGACGGGCACGATCAGCCGCTGGTGCGCCCGGCTCGCTAACTCCGGCACGACGCCGCCGAACCCCGCGTGCACGCGTTGGCTCGACACCACGTTCGAGCGCAGCACGCCCCCGGCGACGACCGCCGCCGCCGTGTCGTCGCACGACGATTCGATGCCGAGGAGGAGGGGAGAGGAGGGAGCGGTGGGAAGCATGGCAGCGAAGATACCACCGGCTCGCCCGCGCCCCGCCCGCTCACCGAAGCAGCGTCACCGGCACGCTCCGACTTATGCCCTCGCCCGCCGCGCGGACGAAGTACACCCCGCTCGGCAGCCCGGCCCCGTCGATCTCCACCGCGTGCTCGCCCGGAGCGAGCGGGCCGTCGTGGAGCGTCCGCACCCGGCGGCCGAGCACGTCGAAGAGGGCGATGCGGACCGTCTGCGCCGCATCGATGCCGAGCGTGACGAGGGCCTGCCGCGCCGGATTCGGGTACGGCCGCGAGAGGGCGAACGACGACGCTGGCGCCGGGCCGTCCTCGCCCGCGACGGGCGTCATCGTGGCGTCGTAGCGCGCGAGGAAGAGGCCGGTGCCGTCGATCGGGAGCGTCGTCTCGCCGCCGCCGTAGTCGAAATCGTACGGGATCTCATTGTTGAGCGTCGTCACGAGGCCGAGGAGGTAGAGCTTGCCACTCGGCACGATGTCCATCCCGTAGATCTGCACGTCCGAGCGGTCGCCGTTGGGCGGCGGGTCCTCGGTGACGTAGAGCGTTTCGAGCGCGCCCTCGGCGAGGGTGTACTCGACGAGCACCGTCTCGACGGCGTCGCCGTTGCCGACGAGCGGGCCGTCCGGCGGCTCGATCTGCTCGGCGGGCGAGGCCTCGCCGATGAGAAACGCGCGGCCCTCGGCCGTCGCGTCGAGGTAGTAGTTCACCACCTCCTGATTGAAGACGCCGCTGACCTGCCGGACCCATTCCAGCGCGCCGTCCTCGTCGTAGTACGCGGCGAACACATCGTCGAAGGAGGTGCCCGTGGGGTAGGTCAGGGCGGTGCGCGTCGCGTCGCCGTCGCCGGGGTCGAAGTCAACAGTGCCGCGGAAGTAGCCGGTCCAGAGGACGCCGCCGTCGGGAGACACCTTCATCTCGCTGTTGATAAACCGAGCCCCTTCGTTCCCGAGCGGGAACGCCCACTGCGCCGCCCCGTCGGCGTCGTACTGCACGAGGTAGAGATCGGGGTCGAAGTCTTCCCCGGAGTTGAGCACGATCCCGCCGAAGTCGATGGGGCCGAAGGAGAACTCGCCGGAGGCGTAGACGCGGCCCTCGGCGTCGACGGCGAGGCGCTCGCCCTCGGCGAAGGACATCGCTCCCTCATCGCCCGCCGCGGTCACGAGCGTCTGCGCCCATGCCAGCGTGCCGTCGGAGGTGTACTTCGCGACGAGCCCGCCCATCTCCGTCGTCTCGAACCCGCCCCCGAGCGGGTCGAGCTCGACGGTCGTGGTGATCCCGATCTCGGGGACGACGCGGCCGAAGATCTCGCCGGTGACGTATACGTTTCCGTCGGCGTCCACCGCGAGGCCTTCGAGGTGGCCGCCGACGTCGCGACTGGAGAGGTCCTGGAAGGTGGTGATGGCGATGAGCTCGAAGGCCCATCGGAGATTGCCGTCGGCGTCGTAGCTGGCGACGAAGCCGACGTCCTCGTTCGTGTCGCCGGTGCCTGCGAGCGCGGTCACGCCGGGGCCGGGATCGAAGTCGACCGGGAGGGGCGCGTCGTCGACTTCGCGGGTGGTGAAGAGGCCGGCGATCGTCACGTTGCCCGCCGCGTCGGCCCCGACGCCTTTGATGTCGAGGCTGAACGCCGTGCCGTCGAGCGACAGCCCGAAGGCCCACTGATACACGCCGTCGGCGTCGTACTTCGCCACGAACGCCGAGCGGCCCGACGTGTCGTACTCGTTATCGAAGAGGACCTCGGCCACGCCGTCGCTCATGTCGAAGTCGACGGGGATGTCCTGGGGCAGTCGTCCGGTGAGGAAGACGTTCTCGTCGCCGTCGAGGGCGAGGCGGGGATTCTGGGGCCCGCCTATCTGCGGGAACGGCGTCTGCTGGGCGTACTCGAGCACCTGCGCGGGGACGGCGGTCGGGAGGAGCAGCGCGAGGGCCGTCAGGGCGAGGGCGTAGCGAAGTGTCGACATCGTCTCATCTCAAAAGAGGGGCGGAACGGGATGCTCCATGATGGCCGAGGGGTCGGCACTCTGCCATCACCCAACGATGTGATTTTCCCGGGCTTCCCTCGGCGAAGCGACTCCGGCGATGTGATTTGTTGTTGCTCGGGAAGCAGCGGCGCCGTAACGTGATGAAAACAATGATCTCTCGGAGGCTACCGATGCGATACGCTCCGCTCCTCTTCGCCCTCGTCCTCGCGCCCGCCGCACTCGCACAGCCCTGCGATCCCGCACAGACTGACGACGCCTGCCCGGACACGACGGATTGGCACCGCTACTTTCCGCTCGAAGTCGGCAACATCTGGCAGTACGAGGACGGGAGGATGACCGGCGAGCCGGTCACGTTCTCGAGCTGGGCAATTGTCGGTCAGACCGAAGTAGCCGGTCAGGCTTACTTCGAGTTCGAACAGTGCGACGAGGCCGCGGACGGCTCGGCGGTCTGCGCCGATCCCCTGTTGCTCCGCTACGACGAGGAACACGAGCTGATCGTCCGGCGCACCGACGACGGCGACGCGTGGTGGGACGTGCTGCCCTGCAGGCTCGGCACCCCGTTCAACACTGGCGGCGGTCTCGGCGAGCCGAATGAATGCACCGGCCCGGCGTCGGGGTTCACGCCGGTCCTGGTTGAGGGCGCCTACGGAGCCGTGGTGGACGTGCCCCCCGACGAAGTCGCCGGAGACACGCGCAAGAGCTTCGAGATGTATCCCGGTACCGGACCCGAGATGTACGCCGGGCTCGGCGTCACCCAGTATTTCTATGACTTGGTGGGCGAGCCGATGCGGCTGGTCTACGCGCACGTCGGCGGCGAGCAGGTCGGCACGCCCGCCTTCGCCTCGTGCGACCCGTCGGAGGCGGGCACCGTCGTGTGCCCCGACACGACGGACTGGCGGCGCTACCTCCCGCTCGAAGTCGGCAACGCATGGCAGTACCGCGTGAGGCCACCCGTCCAGTCGAACTACGAACACGGGACGGAGATCGTGGGGGAGACCGAGATCGATGGCGAGCCCTACTTCCTCGCTCGCCGATGCACGAAGCCGTTGTTCGACGATCTGACGTGCACAAGCCCGTTCCCGATCCGCTACGACGAGGCCAGCCGGAAGGTGGTGCGACGTGGCGTCAATACCAACAGCGGGGAGGTCGTCTTCAGTCCGTTCCAAGTGAGTGACTATGAGGTACTGCCGTGTCCGCTCGATGCCCCTTTCGGTGAGAGCGTGCAGGAATGCACGTTCTTCGCTGGGGTCCCGTACCTGGTCTCCGGAGTGTACGGCGCAGGCTACGGGGGGATCGGCGACACGCAGAAGGAGTTCGACGACCTGCTCCAGGGCGTCATCACGCTCGTAGCCGGACTCGGCCCTGTCAGCGCGAATAACATCGACACCGACACTTGGGAGGATATCCTGTACGCCCGGATCGGTGGGGAGGAGGTCGGCACGCCCGCGTTCGTCTTCCCGACGGCCGGAGAACCTATTGCAGCGCAACCCACCGCCACGGCGTTCACGACGGTCTTCCCCAACCCCGCGCGCGGCCCCGTGCAAGCGCAGTACGCCCTCGGCGCGGCGCAGGCAGTGACGCTCGAACTCATCGACCTGCTCGGGCGGCGGGTGCGCTCGGAAGAGGTGGGACGGCAGGCGGCGGGGATCCACGACGTTCGGCTCGACATGGGCGGGCTGCGGGCGGGGCTTTACGTCCTCCGTCTCCGCGGCGACGCCGGGGCCGAGGCCACGCGGCGCGTCGTCGTCCTCTGAGCGATCGCGTGAACTTGGTGGATGGGTTTCGCGTCATGGGAGGGGCCCCCTCTCCACCACCTCGCACTTCGCTCGATGAAACCCTACCACCACTTCCTGATCGGCGGCGACGGCGGCGCCTCCGTCGTCGCCGACGCTGGCCTCCTCGTCCTCCGGCTGATGGCCGGGCTCGCGCTCGCGTTCGCGCACGGCACCGGCAAAATTCCCCCCTCCGCTGGGTTCATCGAGGGTGTCGAAGCGCTGGGGTTCCCTGCGCCGGCCTTCTTCGGGTGGGCGGCCGGCATCGCCGAGCTCGTCGGCGGCGTGTGCCTCGCGGTGGGGCTCCTCACGCGGCCCGCGTCCGTGCTCATCGCGTTCACGATGGCCGTCGCCTTCTTCCTTCGCCACGCCGATGATCCGTTCGCTACAAAGGAGAAAGCGTTCCTCTTCGGCGGCATCGCCCTCCTCTTCATCTTCGTCGGTGCGGGCCGTTTCAGCCTCGATTCGTTCCTCCGGGGGCGGGCGTCGAAGCACACGGTAAGCAGGTACGCGCGGTAGCGGCGAGCTCAGTCCAGCGTCACGCCGAGGTCGGCGAGGGCCTGTTCGCGGCGGGCCTGACGAGCCCGGTCTTCGAGCACGGTCGGCGGTGCAGCACGGACGTGGCACACGTCGGGCGGGAGCGGGCAGCGCTCGCACGTGAGGTTCACGTCGCGGCTCGGGACAGCGTCGTCGTTCCAGAACCGGACGGCGCGTTTGAACCCCTCGGTTGCGAGGAAGCCGATGGAGACAGCCGTGTTCGTCCCTTCGGTGAGGGCGAGCGGGCGGGCGAGCGCGATCTCGAAAAACGTTGCTCCGTCATTCAAGAAATGGGAGCGCTGGACCTGCACGATGGGCCGGTCGCCTTTCCCGGCGGACTGCTGGGCGTCGAGCGCCTGGAGCGCGGCCATCGACGGCCATCGACGGCAGTAGTGCTCGTCGCGGCGGAAGCCGTGGGGGACGGGCACGTGGCTCATGTTGAGCACCTTCGTGAGCGTGTAGCGGTCGGTTCCGCGCGCGTTGTTGAAGCGCATGAAGTATATCTCGCGCAGCCCGAAGTCGGCGGGGATAAGCTGGGTGAGGCGGTAAAAAAACATCTCCGGCGTCGCGTGATAGCGGTCGAAGGCGGCGAGGAAGGCGGCCTCGTCCCACACCGATTGCTGGAAGAAAGCGCTCAGATCTCGGCCGAGTGCGGCGCGGCTGATGAGGAGGGCCCCGGCGAAGTACGACGCCTCGAAGTTGTTGAGCACCTGCTCGAACGAGGTCACCTTCAGCCACGACGACGTCTCCGGCCGCTCCCCGCCGCCGAGCACCTCGAAGCCGAGCTCGCGAGCGTAGAGGAACGCCTGCTGCGACGGGAGCAGGCCCGCGTTGACGAAGAGCTTCGGCCCGCCCGTCGGCCCCCCGTCGGCGACGAAGACGGAGCGGAAGCCTCGCAGATCGGGGTGCGTCCGCAGCGTCTCGGTGTCGAAGGTGTAGCCGTGCTCGTCCTCCAGCACGGCGCGTAGCGTCTCGGCCCGGAGCGGCTCGTCGTTCCACCCCTTCTCGGCACGGTAGGCAGCGGCGCGGGCTTCGAGCGCGGGGAAGTGGTTCCCGTGGAGTTGCTGGTAGCTCCGGAGCGCGGCGAAGAGGACGTGCTCGACGCGCACGTCGTAGTTGCGTGAGACCTCGGCGAACGTGCGGATGAGGGCGCCCGCCTTGTCGGGCAGGCTCGCCATCAGGCTCACGAGGTCCTGCGGCTCGACGCCGAAGAGCCGGAACGGAAACTCCTGCGCGAACGGCGAGGCAATCGCCTGCTTGAGCGCGGCGAGCGACTCATCGACCTGCTGCGACACGAGCTCGTCGAACGGCACGCCGAGCGCGCGCGCGAGGTCGAGCAGCTTCTCCGGCTTCGGGTACTTCTTGCCCTTCTCGATCTCGGAGAGGTACGAGATCGACACGCCCGCCTCCGCCGCGACGGCCTTCAGCGAAGAGCCCTGCGCCTGCCTGAGATTCTTGAGCTTGAGCCCGAGAATGAGGCGGAGGTTGTCAACGCTGGGTTCCATGGGAGCGGTGGTGTGGGCGAACGGGGACGGCTCGGCTCGAATTGTAGGGGAAGCCCTACGCCGGTCAACAGGCAACGAAGGGTAGACTATCTATACGCGAACAAGGTAATGGGACCGTGCGTAAAGTACACTGTCAGCGAAATTTCGCTTGACTTGACATTTCGCACATTCTATACTCTTTGCGCCCCCTCCGCACAGCCCCTCTCGCCATGAGCACCACGATGACCTCCACCGTCCGCTGGAAATCCCTCGCCGACGGGGTCTCGATCAACGAGGCCGCCCACACCCCGCAGGCGGAGCGCGTCCTCTCTTCGGAAGCGCTTCCGCTCGTCGCCGCACTCCACCGCGCGCTCGAAGCCGAGCGCCAGACCCTCCTCGACGCCCGCACCGAGCGGCAAGCGAAGTGGGACGCCGGCGACCTCCCCGACTTCCTCGGGGACGAGCACCCCGACGCCCACGGCGACTGGCAAGTGGGCACGCTCCCCGACGACCTCCTCACGCGCCGCGTCGAGATCACCGGGCCGGTGTCGGACCCGAAGATGGTCATCAACATGCTCTCCCGCACCGACGACGGCCACCGCGCCGACGCCGCGATGCTCGACTTCGAGGACTCGATGAAGCCCTCGTGGGGCAACGTGATGCAGGGCGTCGAGAACGTCATCGGCGCGGCTGAGGGCACGCTCTCGTTCGAGAAGCGCGACCGCAGCGGAGAGGTCGTGAAGACCTACGAGCTCGACCCGGACGACATGCCGCTGATGATGGTCCGCGTCCGCGGCCTCCACCTCGACGAGTCGAACCTCCGTGTCGACGACACGCCCGTCTCGGGCGGCCTGCTCGACTTCGCCCTCTGCATGGTCCATTCGGCCAAAACCCTCATGGCGAAGGGGAAGACGCCGACGTACTACGTCCCCAAGTGCGAGCACTACCGCGAGGCCCGCTGGTGGAACCGGCTCTTCGAGCTGACGCAGGAGCACCTCGGCATCCCCGTCGGCACAGTCAAGGCGACGTTCCTCATCGAGACGCTCCCGGCCGCGTTCCAGATGGAGGAGATCCTCTACGAGTTCCGCGCCCACGCCGCCGGGCTCAACGGTGGCCGCTGGGACAAGATCTTCTCCGACATCAAGGTTCTCAAAGAGCACGAGGACCGCGTGATGGCCGACCGCGGCTCGATCGGGATGAGCCGGCCGTGGATGGAGAACTACGTCCGCCACCTCATCAAAGTCTGCCACCGGCACGGCGCGTGCGGGATGGGCGGGATGTCGGCGTTCACGCCCGGCAGCACGCCCGAGGCGCGCGAGGAGCAGACGCGGAAGGTGGTCGAGGACAAGGAGTTCGAGGCGCGCATCGGCCACGACGGCTGCTGGGTCTCGCACCCCTACTTCATCGAGCACGCGATGAAGCCGTTCAAAGAGAAGCTCGACGGCAAGCGCAACCAACTCGACGTGATGCCTGACATCCCCGATCAGCCGGACCTGCTCCCGCAAGGCTCTGGGCCGCGCACGCTCGAAGGGCTTCACAAGAACGTGAACGTCGGCATCGGCTACATGAAAGGCTGGAACCAGGACATCGGCTGCGTGGCGTGGGACGGGCTGATGGAGGACCTCGCGACGCTCGAAATCTCGCGCGCCCAGGTTTGGCAGTGGCTCCACCAGCGCATCACGCTCGACGACGGTACCGAGGTCACGCGCGACCTGGTCCGCCGCGTGTTCGACGAGGAGCTCGAAACCATCCTCAATGAGCTTCGCGAAGCGCATGCCGACGCGCCCGAGGAGACCCTCAACAAAGAGATCGAGCGGTATCGGCAGGCGGCCGCCGACGCCCTCGCCGTCTTCACCGAAGAGGAGATGCGGCCGTTCCTCGCCTGCGCCTCCAACCTCGTCGGCGACCTCGACCAACAACGCACCCTCAAAGAAACCGGCGGCTGCCGCTGACAGCCGTCGCCCGACCACACGAACGCGCCATCCCGTACAGACGCAGCATGCTGCGTCTCTACCACGAATCCAACTCGACCCCGACTCTCATGCAAATCGACATGAACGCACACAACCAGTCCGCCGCCGACCTCGCTCACGAATGGAAGAACGACGCGCGGTGGGCGCACGCCGAGCGGCGCTACACCGCCGAGGACGTGCTCAAGCTCCGCAACTCGTTCCCGATCAAATACACCCTCGCCGAGCGCGGGGCGAACCGGCTGTGGGACCTCCTCCACACCGAGGATTACGTCAACGCCCTCGGCGCGCTCACTGGCAACCAGGCCATGCAGCAGGTGAAGGCCGGACTGAAGGCGATCTACCTCAGCGGCTGGCAGGTCGCCGCCGACGCGAACCTCGCGGGCCAGATGTACCCCGACCAGAGCCTCTACCCGGCCGACTCCGTCCCGGCCGTCGTGAAGCGGATCAACAACACGCTCCTCCGCGCCGACCAGATCGCGAATGCCGAAGGGCAGGGTGACGACACGTATTGGATGGCGCCCATCGTCGCCGACGCCGAGGCCGGGTTCGGCGGAACGCTCAATGCGTACGAGCTGATGCGCGCGATGATCGAGGCGGGCGCGGCCGGTGTCCACTTCGAGGACCAGCTCGCTTCGGAGAAGAAGTGCGGCCACCTCGGCGGCAAAGTGCTCGTCCCGACGAGCCAGTTCGTCCAGACCCTCACCGCCGCGCGCCTCGCCGCGGATGTGATGGGCGTGCCTACCGTCCTCATCGCCCGCACCGACGCCGACAGCGCCACGCTCATCACGAGCGACGTGGACGAGCGCGACCGCCCGTTCATCGAGAGCGGCGACCGCACGCCCGAGGGCTTCTTCCGCGTCAAGAGCGGGATCGAGCCGGCGATCGCGCGCGGCCTCGCGTACGCGCCCTACGCCGACCTCCTGTGGATGGAGACCGGCAAGCCCGATCTCGACGAAGCGCGCCGCTTCGCCGAAGCCATCCACGCCGAGTACCCGGACCAGATGCTGGCGTACAACTGCTCGCCGAGCTTCAACTGGGAAGCCCACCTCGACAAAGCCACAATCGCCAAGTTCCAGCAGGAGCTGGGCAAGATGGGCTTCAAGTTCCAGTTCATCACGCTCGCCGGCTTCCACGCCCTCAACTATTCCATGTTCGACCTCGCCAAGGGGTACAAGGAGCGCGGGATGGCCGCCTACTCCGAGTTGCAGCAGGCCGAGTTCGGGGCCGAGTCCGAAGGCTATACCGCGACGAAGCACCAGCGCGAGGTCGGCACAGGCTACTTCGACGCCGTCCGCGACGTGATCTCCGGGGGCGAAGCCTCGACCGGCGCGATGGCCGGCTCGACGGAGACCGAGCAGTTCCACTGATCGTGACCGGGAGGGCCGATGATTCGATGAGCCGGGGAGGGCGTTCTTCCTCGGCTCATCGTTTCTCCGCCCCGTCGTTTCTTTCCAGTCCGACACGAGCCTCTTTTCCTGCTACTCAACCGATCTGCCCCATGGAATTCCACCCCTTCGACCCGCCGCACCGCACGCTCATGGGCCCCGGCCCGTCCGACGTATCGCCCCGCGTGCTCGACGCCCTTTCGCGGGCGACGATCGGCCACCTCGACCCGCGCTTCATCGACCTGATGGACGAGACGAAGGCCCTCCTCCAATACGCCTTTCGGACCGAGAACGCGCTGACGATGCCGGTCTCCGGGCCGGGCACGGCGGGGATGGAGAGTTGCGTGGTGAATCTCATCGAGCCGGGGACGAAGGCGGTCGTGTGCCAGAACGGCGTCTTCGGCGGGCGGCTGAAGGCGATGACGGAGCGGGCCGGCGGCGAGGTCGTGCTCGTGGAAGACGAGTGGGGCCGGGCCGTCTCGCCGGAGAAAGTCGAGGCCGCCCTCAAGGCGAACCCCGACGCCGAGGTGCTGATGTTCGTCCACGCCGAGACGAGCACGGGCGTGCTCTCCGACGCCGAGACGCTGGCGAAGCTCGGGCGCGAGCACGGTTGCCTCGTCGTCGCCGACACCGTGACGTCGCTCGGCGGCTCACCGTTGGAGGTCGACGCGTGGGGACTGGACGCGGTCTATTCCGGCACGCAGAAGTGCCTCTCGTGCATCCCCGGCCTGAGCCCGGTGACGTTCTCCGACCGCGCCGTCGAGCGCGTGCAGCAGCGGACGACGCCGGTGCAGAGCTGGTTCATGGATCTAGGGCTCGTCGTCGGGTACTGGGGCGAGGGACGGAAGCGGGCCTACCACCACACGGCGCCGATCAACAGCGTATACGGCCTCCACGAGTCGCTGCTGATGCTGCACGAGGAAGGGCTGGAACACGCGTGGGCGCGGCACCGCCGCCTGCACGAGGCGCTGAAGGCGGGTCTCGAAGCGCTCGGGCTGGAGTACGTCGTGCCCGAGGCGGAGCAGACGCCGCAGCTCAACATGGTCCGCGTGCCGGATGGCGTAGACGAGGCCGACGTGCGCGCCCGGCTGCTGCACGAGCACGACCTCGAGATCGGCGCGGGGCTCGGCGCGCTCGCAGGGAAGGTGTGGCGGATCGGGCTGATGGGCTACGGCTGTCGGCCGGAGAACGTGCGGACGTGCATCGGCGCGCTCGAAGCCGTGCTCGCGCGGAGCGGCGGGGCGGAGGCCGCCGAGGCGAAGCTGGGTGCGAGAGTAGAGGCGTGACCCGTTCGGCGGGCGGGGGTACGCACAAATACCAGAACATCGGGGGACGGCGTTCGTTATTGACAAACCCTGCTGCCGGCTCTATCATCCCCCCTGCACCCAACCCGTCGTCCGCCGATGCGAAGCACCTGGACCGTCCTCCTCTTCGTGGCTCTCCTCTACGCGGCTGCCCCCGCGCACGCTCAACTCCGCGCGAACCTGCCGCAGGCCGACGCCCCTGTCGCCGTCTACGAGAACCAGCAGGGCTTCTCGCTCGGCACGCTCCTCAACCCGGACCACTTCAAGGTCAGCAACTCGTACGAGATGTCGTTCTCCAGCTTCGGCGGGCAGAGCCTCGGCCTCGGCGTGCTGACGACGAGCCTCCGCTACCAGCCGACGGACAAGCTCGCGGCGCGCGTCGACGTGGGCGTGGCGCACTCGCCATTCGGCTCCGACGGGGTGCAGCAGCAGCTCGGGTTCTCGCAGGACACGCCGGCGAAGGTCTACCTCCAGAACGCGCAGATCGCGTACCGGCCGACGGAGAACTCCGTGATCCAGCTCCAGATTCAGCAGAGCCCGTTTGGCAGCTACGCCAGCCCCTACGGCTACTACAGCCCGTACGGCTACGGCGGCGGCTCGCAGTTCCGCGCGAACTACGGCGCGGCCAACTTCAACGACCTCTTCTGGCGTTCGTCGTCGCGCTGATGCAGCTTCACGGTCACCGGTTCCGGCGCGGCACGTCACCTGCGGGGGCGTGCCGCGCGTGTTTTACCTCCGACGGTTCCACCTCCGACGGCACGGCCGAGGCTTATGGGTGATGTCCGCAGCCGGATGGGGGGGCTGCTGCTGAGCCTCGGGCTCGCGGTGGCCGGCGTGCTCGCGCTCGTCCTCGTCTACTCCTTCGCCACGCGCTTCCTCGCCCCGGATACGAGCCCCGTGCGGACCGAGAACCCGACGGGCCTGCTCGGCGACATCGTGCAGGTCGAGGTGCTCAATGGGTGTGGCGAGCCGGGCATCGCCGGCCAGGTGACGCAGTTCCTCCGCGACCACGACTTCGACGTGGTGAACAGCGGCAACTACGCCGACTTCGAGCAGGCGCAGTCGCTCGTGATCGACCGCGTCGGCAACCGGGAGGCGGCGTTGCGGGTAGCTGCGATCCTCGGCATCGATGAGGCGTATGTCAGAGAGGAGATCGGCGAAGGCTATTACGTCGACGCCTCCGTCGTCCTCGGCCGGGACTACCCGAGCCTCCGCGCCTTCGGCGAGGACGCCCCTCGTTTTTCGTTCCCCTAATCCCTCCACTCCATCCCTACGATTCAGTCACTCCACCCCACGACCACATGAGCACCACCTCCTCCGCTTCTCGTCCGAAACAACGCAGCACCCACCGCCCGGCCCGTGAGTTGGCCGCCCTCGCCGTCGAGGCGATGCACAGCAAGAAAGCCAGCGACGTCACCGTCATCGACGTCCGCAAGGTGTCCGGCGTGACGGACTACCTCGTCATCGGGACCGGCGGGTCGGACATGCAGGTCCGGGCCGTCGCCGAGGCGGTGCGCGAGCAGATCCGCGAGCAGGCCGACGAGCGCCCGTGGAAGCGCGAGGGGATGCAGCACAACCAGTGGGTAGTGCTCGACTACGTCGACCTCGTCGTGCACGTCTTCGACCGGGAGCGGCGCGAGTACTACGACCTCGAACGGCTCTGGGGCGATGCCCCGATGGAGCACGTCGCCGACGATGCCGATGTCGTGAAGCTCCTCCAGCCGGAGTCCGGCCAATGAGTGTAGCCCGCGCCCTCGTCCTCCTCGTCTTCGCCCTTGGGTTCGCCGCGTGCGGCGGCTCGTCGGAGGCGACGGAGGAGAACCCGTTCGGCCGCCGCGCCGACGACGGCGAGGGGCGGGAGACGCTCCTCATCACGCCGCCGGACGAGGCCGAGGAGTTCTTCCTCTACCCGGCCATCTTCGAGACGGTCGAGGTACGGTCGGGCGTGATGGACGCGGGCCGCCGCCCCGTCGAACTGCTGATCCGGGGCGCGCTCCCAGACGGCTGCACAGCGCTCCACAACATCGAGCAGCGCCGCGTCGGCAACCTGATCGACGTGACGTTCGAGATGCGGCGGCCCAAGGGGGCCGTTTGTACCCAAGTCGTCCGCCCGTACCGGTTCTACTACACGCTCGCCGAGCCCCTCCCGCCGGGCGACTACACGCTCACGGTGAACGGCTCGGTCAAGCCGTTCACCGTCTTCCCGCTGCGCGAGGGCGAGATCGGTGGATAACGCCTCAGGCTCCGACGCCCGCCTGTTCCTCGTCGCCGGGGCGCTGTCGGCGGCTGTCGCCGTCGCGGCGGGCGCGTTCGGCGCGCACGCCCTCGATGGTGTCGTGCCGCCCGGCCGGATCGCGACGTTCGAGACGGCGGCGCGGTACGAGATGGTCCACGCGCTCGCGCTCCTGCTCGTCGGACGCATGGCGGTCGGACGCGCGGACCGGTGGTTGGCGTGGTCCGGTCGGCTGTTCCTCGTCGGGACCGTGCTGTTCTCCGGCAGCCTCTACCTCCTCGTGCTCACCGAGACGCCGTGGCTCGGCGCGATCACGCCGCTCGGCGGCGTCGCCTTCATCGCGGGGTGGCTCGCGCTGGCATACGCGGCCATGCGAGAAACGACGTAGGGGCGCAGCGAAACGCCGCGCCCCTACGGGTCGAACAGGAACGGAGCCGCGCGTTACCCCTCGTCTTCGTCGAAGAGGAGCATGAAGCTCGGGCTCAGGTTGTGCTCTTTCGCAAGGGCGAGGAGGGCGTCGGCCGCGTCGTCGGGCGTCTCGTACGTGCCGTGCTCGTTGCCGTCGACGGCGAGGGCGTAGTCGATCTCCCCGTCCTCGTCGGCGTCGAGCTCTTCCCACTCGATGGCCTCCTCGATGAGGAACGTGTCCCGCTCGGGGTCGAACGAGGCGAGGTAGAGCTCCCGCTGGTTGGCCTTGTCGATGAGGCTGACGTTGCCGAGGGCGACGTATTCCTCATCGTAGAAGAGGGCTTCGATGAGAAGCTGTCGGGCGAATTGTTCGATGCTAAAAGCCATGAGTAGTGCGGAGTGGGTGAGGAACTACGAGAAAGTAGGGCAGAGGAGGGGCCGGAACGGCAGAATGGCCGAGGGCGCAGAGTTTTTACACGTCCGGCGAGGGGGTGCCTACGCGGAACGTGTCGAGAAAGTTGTCCGCGGCGTCCCCACGATAGAGGGTTAGCGCGAGACCGAACCGCGCGGCGAGGTGGCCGAGCAGGCGCTCCGTGGCCTCGGCCTCGTCCACGGGCCGGCCGAGTTCGGCCGCGAGCGAGGTCACGCCGCGGTCGGCGATGCCGCAGGGCACGATGAGGTCGAAGTACGAGAGGTCGGTGTTGAGGTTGAGCGCGAGGCCGTGCATCGTGACCCACCGGCTGCACCGGATCCCCATGGCGCAGACCTTCCGCTCCGCGCGCCCGTCGGGGCCGGCGTCCGGTCCGATCCACACGCCCGTCCGCCCGTCGACCCGACCGGCCGCGAGCCCGTAGTCGGCACAGGTGAGGCGGACGGCTTCTTCCAGTTCGCGGAGGTAGCGGTGGATGTCGGTGCCGCTCTGGCCGTCCGCGTAGCGAAGCCGGTCGAGGTCGAGGAGGGGATAGACGACGAGCTGGCCGGGGCCGTGGTACGTGATGTCGCCGCCGCGGTCGACGGGCACGAACGTCGCGCCGCGCCGGGCGAGCCCCGCGTCGTCGGCCAGCAGGTTCGCGCGGTCGCCGCTCTTGCCGAGCGTGAACACCGGCGGGTGCTCGACGACGAGGAGGACGTGGGGGAGCGGCTCCGCCGGCTCGCTCCGCTTCGCCGCGACGAGCCGCTGCTGGACGGCGCGCTGCAACGCCCACGCGGGCTCGTAGGCGATCCGCCCGAGATGGCAGGCGATGGCGGGCTGGCTCACTGCGTTCGCTTTGGTCCGTGGTTAGTAGATAGTGGATGGTAGTCTAACGCATACCGTCGTTCCTGCTTCCCGCCACTAACCACGAACCACCCCCTAATTCGAGAACGACACGCGGAAGGTGAAGCCGCCGTTGATCGTCGTCGTCGAGGGGTTGATGCTGCCCTCGCTGTCGAACTTCTGGTAGCGGACGAAGGCCGTCGCCGTGACCTGGTTCGAGAGGGTGTACGAGAGCTGCGGCTCGACGGAGGTCCGCGTCGTGACCTCGCCCTGCGGGTTGAGGAACGTCTCGCCGATCACGCCCGAGATCGACTGCTCGAGGTCGTCGCGGAGGGTGAAGCGGCGGGCGGTGTTGTTGGCGCGCGACACGATGAGGCTGAAGCGGAGGTTGTTGTTGAGCCGGCGGCTGCTGAGGAAGGGGAGGGGGATGCGGAAGCCGGTTTTGTTGAAGCTCAGCCGGACCGAGACCTCCTCCGTCTGGAGCTGGTTCACCGAGGGGATCGTCGGCGTAAGGGCGTAGCTCTCACTGGAGATGAAGTTGATGTCGGCCTGGATGCCGCCCTTGAACCCGAGGTTGACGCCGATGAGCGGCTGGAACCGCTCGCTGACGCGGACGGAGTTCGCCTCCAGAAAAGGGGTATCCGAGAGGAAGGTCAACGAGCCGTCGGGGAGAGAGAGGGTCTCCTGGTTCTGTGCGCCCTCGAGGGGGTTCGAGCGGAAGCCGACGTCGTACGTCGCCGAGTAGCCGTGGCGGAGCGTGGCCGACTGTGCGAGGGCGCGGATGATGGGCCAGTTGGCGACGCCGGTGTAGGTGACGGTCCAGTTCGGGAGGGGGAAAGCCGTGAAGCCGCCGCGGCCGACGGAGCCAATCCCGGTGAGGAACGCGCTGCGGAAGTCCTCGACGACGGCGTTGTCCGAGAGGAAGTCGCCGGGGATGACGTTATCGCTGGGGTCCGGGTCGGCGGCGAGGTTGCGGTCGTAGCGGTCGCGGTGGAGCTGGAAGAAGTCGTCGTAGGAGCCGCCGAGGGCGAGGACCGTCGCGTTCCCGCGCCCGTTCTCCAGCACCGTCGGGTCGTCGAGGGTGGAGCGCGTGAAGCTGAAGGTCTGCTGGTTGTCGAGCCCGAGGTCCCACGTGAGGTCCACGCGGAAGGCCTGGCTGAACTCCAGCGAGGTCCGCGCGCCGAACTGGTGGTTGTCGCGGAGGATGTCCTGCACTTCGAGCGTGCCGAGGATCTCGTCGCCGAAGTAGCGGTCGGCCTCAGTGCTCCCGAGGCGGCGGCTGAAACCGAGGCGGTACCCGAGCGAGGGGCCGTCGCCCGTGAGCCCGTCGAGCAGGCTGTAGCCGGGGTTGAGCGCGCCCGACGAGGCGCCGCTGAACGAGCCGTTGTAGGTGAACGTGAAATCGCGCGGCCCGGTGAGGGCGAGGAAACCACGGCGCAGGAGGTCGACCGGGTTCGGGATGGGGAGGGGCGGGTTGGGCCGGGCGAGCGTGTCGGCGGCCTGCTGCGCCGTCGAGAGGATCGTCCGGAGCTGTTCGAGGCGGGCTTCGGTGGGGGCGGACACCGCCGCGACCGAATCGCCGGCGGCTGCTTCGACGGCGGCCTCGGCCTCGCGCAGGTTCTCCTCGGCCTCGGCGAGCCGCTCCTGCGCGGTGCGGTAGCGCTGGAGCTCCTGCTGGAACGCCTGCCGTCGCTGCTGCTTGGCCTGTTGCGCTTCGTCCTGTCCCTCTCGCAGCCGCCGGTACGGGCCGATCTTCCCGAACAGCTCGCCGAGCCGGAGGCTGAGCCCGCCCCGCACCGCGCCCTGCGTTGCCACCGACGCGACGGTCGTGTCGCTCTCGGCGCGGTCGCGCGGGTCGAGGCCGGGGACCGGCGTGTAGCGCCACGAGAAGTTGCTGGAGTACGTCACCGGCTGGAGCCGGAACCAGCTCAGCGCCTCGATTCGCTCGATGGGGGACTGGATCGTGGCCGTGGTGCCCTGGTTGTAGTCGTCGGTGAGGATGCCGCGCTCGCCGGAGATCACGTCGCCGAGCACCTGTTGGACGGGGAGGATGTCGAGCTGCGCGTTCTGGTAGTTCGCGACGAGGGCGTTCACCGAATCGGGGTCCGTGATGCCGAAGCGGGTGAAGCCGGGGCCGACGAGGTTGCTGTCCGCGTCGATGGCGAAGACTTGCTCGAACGTGAGGCCGGGGTATTCCACGAAGAGGTCCACGTCGCTCCGGCTCTGGACGAGGGTCGAGACAAACTCGTCGGCGCCGGCGCTGTTGAGGCTCTGGCTGACGTCGGAGCGGTAGCCGAGGGCGAGGAACTGGAACGGGTTGTACTGGACCTCGACGTTGCGGCGGTGGCTGAACGCGTGCTGCTGGCGGATGGGGTAGACGAAGTCCGGCCGTGCCGCTTCGACGGCGGCCCGCACGGAGTCGACGGTGAGGCCGCGGCGGGCGCGGTCCTGGTTCTCGTTGACGGAGCGACTGGCGTCGGCCGAGAACCGGAAGCTCTGCGGGAGCACGTTGAGCCGGAGCCCGCCGAGGAGCCCGACGACGGGGGCGTCGCCGAGGAACCAGAACGGGCGGACCGTCTTGGGCCGGGGCACGGCGAGGCGGTACGAGAACGCCCCGCTCCACTGGTCCGTGTCGTTGAACTGCCGCGAGGGGCTGCGCTGCTGGCGGAGCGAGTTCGTGTACGTGAGGGCGACGCCGTCGAGCGTGTACTTCAGCCACGGCGAGCGCGAGCCGGTCTTCGAGATCGGCACGCGGATCACGCGCGAGAAGCTCGCCGTCTCGGCCGCCGCCTTCACCTCGTCGATCTCGATCGCCTTCTCCTCGGGCGAGAGCCGGTCGTTCTCCTCGATCTGCGCGATCTCCTGCGCGACCGTGATGTCGCCACGGCTCGGCGAGAAGCGCGGCGTCGAGACGTCGCGCTGCACGGCGAGGTTGACGGGGATCCGCCAGCCGTAGCGCTCGGGGAGGAGCTTGTGCGCGTTCACGTTCGTCGTCACGCTGTAGCCCCAGGAGTCGTCGAACGTCCGGTTGCCGAGCCCGCTGGCGAGGTCGCCGAAGCCGTCGGTCTGCTGGTTGTAGCGGGCGTTGATGTCGAGGAAGTCGGCGAGGCGGATCGTGGTGCGGGCGTAGCCGCTCCAGCCCTTCTCCTCGTCGAAGCCGCTCACGCGGAGCTCGTTGTACCACACCTCCACGTCGCGCGGCTGCCCGACGGCGTCGTCCCCGTTGCGCACGCCGAGGACGATGTTCGACACGTCTTTGATGGACGGGTTGCCCTTGATGCGGAGCCTCGCGCCGGGCGGCGCGAAGTCGAGCGGGATCGACTGCGCGACGTAGACGGAGTCGCGCGAGATGGGCGCGCCGACGCCGTCGGTGGCGAGGTCGCGCTCGAGCTTGAGCTTGTTGAGGGCGTCGAACTCGATGTTGATGGAGTTGAGGTCGAGGAACCGCGTGCCCTCGGGCGTGGCGACGGGCACGTTCGTCTGCCACAGGCTGTCGGAGCCGCTCGGGACGTCGCGGATGGAGGTGCCGGGCGGGAGCTCGTAGGGGTAGACCGGCTGCTCGATCTCGTAGTAGTCGCTGTCCTCGTTCGAGCCGAGGCGGACGAAGACGCGCATGGAGTCCTCGCGCTCGAAGCCCTCGCCGTGGACGAACATCCGGAGGTTGGAGTACTTCGTGAGGTCGAGCTGGCGCGTGTACGGCTTGTAGATCGCGCGCTCCTGCCCCTCGCCGAGGCCCTCGACGCGGAAGACGAGGGCCTGCTCGCGCGACTGGATCGGCTGCGACGAGGCGGGGTCGCGCGTGAACGAGCGGACGGTCCCGTTCGGGATCTCGTACTGGTTCGGGTTCTCCTCGTTGTTGATCGTGGCGACGAACGACTGCGGCCGCCCGATTCCCTCCTCGGGCGCCGGCCCGATCACGGGCTCGTCCTCGCCCCGCACCTCCTCCGACTTCAGCCACTGGCTCCCGACGAGGTCGAGCGTGGCGAAGCGGAGCGTGGCGGGCCCGCTGTGCCCGTCGGTCCATACGCGGATCGTCTCGATCAGGCTGAAGTCCTCGATCCCGCCCACCGCCTCTTTCTGATCGGTGCGGACGGGGATCCGGATGAGGTACCAGTCCCGCGCCCCCTGGATGTTGGGGTTGTCGATCGTCGTGACGTAGAACGGGTTGCAGCCGACGGTCTGCCCCTCGGGGCAGGGCCGCGCGAGGAGCGCCGTGTCGAGCGGGATCTCGTAGCGGAAGAACCGCTCTGCCCGATCGGGGGAGAGGTTGAGGTTGATGTCCTCGGAGTCGGGGAAGCGGGAGTTGCCGGGCACGCCGCTCTGGGCGATCTGGCGCTGGGCTTCGAGGGAGTTGAGCTCGGTGCCGGTGAAGAACTGGCTGAAGCGCTCCTGGAGGGTAGCGCCGCCGGGCCAGAGCGTGCCGTTGTTGAAGTAGACGTCGTCCTGGAACGAGCGGAAGTCGTCGCCGGAGGGGTCGAGCTCGGCGAGGGCGAGGACGGGACTGCCAGCTGCGGGGCTGGCGCGGAGGCTGTCGAGGAACGGAGCGAACTGCTCGGCCTCGGTGGGGACGCCTTGATCGCTGTACGGGGTGCCGTTGGCGGCGGCAGCGGCGGCAGCGACTTGGCCGGGGAGCCCGTCGAGCCCGAGGTCCTCGGTGCGCTGCGTCTCGTCGTTGATGTTGACGATGCCGTCCGGCGTACCGCCGGCGTACCGCCCGTAGGCATCCGCGTTTCTGCTCCCGAGCAGGCCGTCCTCCCCGTTGGAGTTCTGGTTCGGGATGATGTCCTCGCTCGTCTGCCCGAGCTCGACGTAGAGGCGGGCGTTGGGGTCGATCCGCTGCGAGCCGTCGCGGCCGCCGAAAGGCGAGAAGATGAACTCGACGAACTCGATGTTGTTACGCGCATCGAAGTCCGTATAGCCCTCGGGGAGCCGTTGCGCCATGCCTCCCCACACCTCTTCCGGCCGCTCGGCGAAGGCGCTGCCGAGGGCAGCGTTGAAGTTGTAGGGCCCGCGCCGCGTCGGGTCGAAGTAGACGTCGAACGTGGTGAGCGTCGGCGGCGTGCCGGGCTCGAGCTCGCGCTCGGGGAAGACCTCGTTGATGAGGACGCGCGAGGTCGCGGGGTTGCCGGCGAGGGGGCGGATGGCGTCGCTCTCGTAGGTCGCCGTGAGGACGGAGTACCACGAGAAGAGGCCACGCCAGTTGGTGCGGAGGAGGCGTGAGGTGATGGCGTCCTCGCCGGGGAGCTCGGAGAGGTACGTCCGGGCGTCGTCGGGCCCGGCGCCGGGCGAGGTGAGCGTGCCTTCGGGCGCGGAGGCGGTGAGCCACGCGCCCGGCTGGAGCAGGCTGAAGCTGTTCTCGGTCCCCTCGAAGTCGTCGATGTACGAGATGCCGTCGAGCTCGTCGTCCTTGAAGTCGCGGCCGAGCTCGCGGAGGTCGTCCTGCGACTGCTCGAAGGCGAAGGTCTCGGGGTGGCCGGGGTTGAGCTGGGCGAACTCGCCCTTGAACTCGAACGCGCTCGGCGCCCGCGTCTGGACGAGGGGGAGGGCGTCGACGAGCCGCGTCATCCAGCGCGGCTCGGCGGCGTAGCGGACGTCGACACCCCAGATCGAGTTGGCGATCGGCTCCTCGCCGAGCCGGTACTTGTCGATGAGGGGCTTCTCGGAGAGCTGCATCCACGTCGCGCCGATGGCGAAGCGGTCGTTGAACTCGTAGTCGGCGCGGATGCCGAGGAGGGTCTTCTTCTGGATCGCGACGAACTGGTTGCGCTCGAACGAGATGCGCACGTCGCGGCCGGGCACGAGGTAGGCCGGGTTCGTGATCGTGACGGTCCCGGTGGCGTAGTCGACGGCGTAGTCGGCGCCCTCGGTCAGCTCGATGTTCCCGCTGCGGACCTGCACCGAGTTCTCGACGACGGCGAAGCCGAGCTCGTAGAACTCCTGCACGGACCCGCGGAACTCGCCCGTGATGTTGTAGACGTTCTTGTCCGTCTCGCGCGCGGCGACTTCGGGCTTGGCGTTGTAGAGCGTCGTGAAGACGTAGCGGTCGATGGCCTCCTCCTGCGTGAGGCTCTGGAAGCTCACGCTCGTCGGCTGCCCGTCCCGGTCCTCGTCGAAGCTCCGCTCGAGCACGCGGCGGAGGTGCTCGCCGAAGGGCTGGCGGTAGGGGAAGATGACGCGGCCGTTGCCGGGGTCGACGGTGTAGTTGATGAGGAAGTCGAAGAGGTCGTCGGGCGTGCGGTTGTTGTCCTGGTCGACGCGGTCGAGCCCGAGCGTGCGGAGGAGCGTCTGCTGCTGGCCGACGTCGACGCCGGGGAGCGTGCGCTGCGCCGTCTGGCCGCCGGCGGCGTAGAGGACCTGGAGGTCGAAGTCCGTCGCGTTGAACGACGAGCCGCCGACGCGGTAGACGTTGCGCATCGTGAGGTCCCACGTGGCGTTGTCCGGGAGCGGGTTCGGCCCGCGCAGCAGCTTGAGGATGATGGGGGGAGCGTCGGACCCGCTCCCGCTGCCCTGCCCGAAGTCGCCGATCTCGACGATCGTCCCGTCGGCGCGCTTGTAGCGGTAGGCGACGGCGATCGCCTCGTTGTTGTTGAGCGAGCGCTTGAGCGAGAGCGAGCCGAGGCGGGGGTCCCACGTGTAGTCCTGCCCGTTGCGGAGGAGGCGGTACGCCGACTCGAAGAAGTCGTCGTTGTCCAGCCCGAACCGGTCGGCGACGTCGATGCCCCGCTCCTCCGGGGGCAGGCGCAGGAGGGCGAGGTCGGACTCTTGGTATTGGTCGAAGGCCGGGTCGGGCAGCTCCGGGTCGTCGCCGACGGCAGCGAGGTAGGCCTCGCCGCCCTCAAGCACGGCCGGGGGCTCGCCGAGGTCGGCGAGGGCGAGGGCGCGGATGGTGGCGTCGTCGGAGCCGGTGTTGTTGATGTTCGACTGCTCGAAGAGGTAGACCTCGAGCTGGCCTTCGAGGATCTCGCTGAAGTCGGG
The DNA here is from genome assembly GCA_039944855.1 of Rhodothermales bacterium. Classification (NCBI taxonomy): domain Bacteria; kingdom Pseudomonadati; phylum Rhodothermota; class Rhodothermia; order Rhodothermales; species Rhodothermales bacterium. The sequence continues at coordinate 52,565 of JBDUXZ010000013.1, forward strand.
GCCGAGGACGATGTTCGGGGGGGCGGCGTGGGCGGCGTCCCAGCGGTTGTGGAAGTAGTAGCCGAGGTAGAAGTTGGCGTTCGCCTCGTACTCCGTCGGCCGCTTCGAGAACGTCGTCGTCTGGCTCCCCCCCTCGATCACGAGCTCGTCGCTCTCGGCGTCCTGCTGGCTCGCCACGACGGTCACGCCGAGGCCGCCGACCTGGAGCCGGCTCTTGATCCCGAAGAGCCGCTGCCCGCCGCGGACGAGCTCGCTCGGCGTCTGAAGGAACACGTTCCCGGCCTCGACGCTCTGCAGGATCTCGTCCTCGTACCCCGTGTACGTCAGCTTGACCTGGTTCTGGAAGTCGAAGTCGTTCTGCGTGTCGTAGTTGACGTTGATCTGGAGCTTGTCGCCGATCGTGCCCGTGATGCCGAGGCCGAGCTCCTGCCCGAAGTCGGGGTCGACGCGCCCGCCCTGGCCGGTGGCGGCCTCCTGCTGCTCGTTCTGCCGGTAGGCGAAGCCGACGTCCACGTTCGCCTGCCCGTTGACGCGGAGGTCCACCTCGTTGGAGCCGAAGATGCCGGCGAACGCGCTGTTCCGCCCGCCGGGCACTTCGATGTTGAGGAGGCCGAGCCCAGCTCCGCCGCGCTGCTGCTGCCGCGAGCGCGTGGCGACGAGCTCACGGTAGTTCGTCTCCAGCCCAGCGCGGAGGCGCTGCTCGCGGTACGCCCCGAGCCCGAGCTGGACCGGCACGCGCACGTCGCCCTCGCCGACGCGCTCGGTGATGGTGTAGGCGGCCTCCGTCGAGTCGAGCTCGACGCGGCGCTGCCAGTAGGTGCCGAGCGGGAGGCCGAGCGGCGCGCGGCGGCGTGGCGCGAGGGCCGCGTTGTAGCGGTCGCGGCGGAAGGGGGGGAGCAGGCGCGCCGCGCGTCCCGTGTCCGGCAACACCTCCGTCGTGTCGGTGAGTGCCGCGAGGGAATCGGCGTCGAGCGTGTCGGCGGCGAAGCCGAGCGGGTCAGCGTCCAGCGAGTCGGCCTCGAAGCCGAGCGGGTCGGGGCCGAGACGGTCGCCGTCGAGCGAGTCGGCATCCAGCGAATCGGCGTCGAGCGTGTCTGCGTCTGCGGTGAACCACAGCGAGTCGAGGCCGAATGGATCGAAACCCAGCGAATCGGCTGCGAGCGAGTCGACCGCGAGGGAGTCCGTCGTGTCACGGGCGGCGGTAAAGCCGAAGCGTCCGCGCGGTCCGGGGTAGAGGCTGACGGGACCGGTTAGCGCCGCGCGGCGGATGAGGGCCTCACGGTCCGCTCCGGCCGCAGCGTCGGTCACGTCGAGGGAGACGAGCATCCCCAGACAAGCCAGCACCACGCCACCGACGAGGGTCAGCAGCAGAGCACGGCCCTCCGGCAGGCGGGTCGAACGGGGCATACGCACGCGCAGGTTCTAGCAGGCAACGAGCGCCCCGGACCGAGGGGTCGGCGCGGGGCGGGAACGTCGGGAATCGGGGAGTAGCAGATGCGCGTCTAAGCGTACACGGTGCGTGGTCGGGGAGGGACGGCGGGCGGGCGGGTTAGCGAATCCGACGCCGGGGCGGAAAGTAATGCTGTTGCGCGCTGACTTCAAGGGTAAGAACGGCGCCCATTTCCGTCGCTCGCCGTCGGCTGGTACCTTGTCCGCCTTCGGAACGTGTCGTTCGGCGTCGTTCGTACGCCGACGTTCGCCGAAGCGAAGTAACGTCCCCCCGCGCCTTTTCTTTACTCCGACGTGTCGCCGCCATGCGTGCCCTCTTGTCCACTCCGCTGCTCGGGTTCTGCCTCTTCCTCGCCGCCTGCGCGGCGCCCGTCGCCACGCCCGACGCGCCGCCGCCGCCGGACGCTGCCGCGGCCATCCGCGCCGTGCTCGACGCGCAAGTCGCAGCGTGGAACGAAGGCTCCGTGCGTGGCTTCATGGACGGCTACGCCCGGACGGACTCGCTCCGGTTCGCCTCCGGCGGGAATGTCCGCACCGGCTGGCAGGCCACGCTCGAAGGCTACGAGCGCGGTTATCCCGACGGCGCTGCGATGGGCACGCTCCGCTTCGACAGCCTCGACGTGCAGGTTCTCTCGCCGAGCTGGGCCGTCGTGTTCGGCCGTTGGCGGCTCGACCGAGCCGAGGACACGCCGAACGGCCTCTTCACCCTCCTCTTCGAACGCCGCCCCGAAGGCTGGCGGATCGTCCACGACCATACCTCCTCCAGCGAGTGATTCAATCAGCGAGTCACCCCATCAGCGAATGAAAACGGATCTCACCGGCAAGACCATCGTGCTCACCGGCGCCTTCGGCCGCCTCGGGCGCATCCTCACCCGTCGCCTCCTCGCCGACGGCGCGACCGTGGCCGGCCTCGACGCCCGCGCCGCCGACCCCGTCGTGGCGTCGGACCGGCTCCACCTCTTCAAAGCGGACCTCGCCGACGAAGCTTCGGTGGCGGAGGCGTTCGCGGAGGTGGAGCGGACCGTGGGCGCGGCGGCCGGGCTCGTGCACACCGTCGGGATGTGGAGCGGGAAGCCGTTCGCCGAGACCTCGCTGGAGGCGTGGGAGACGATGATGCGCGTGAACCTGACCTCGGCGTTCCTCTGCTTCCGCGCCGCCGTGCGGCAGATGCAGGCGGGCGGCACCGGGCGGCTCGTCGCGATCGCGTCGAAGCAGGGCGCGGACCGGGGCGTGGCGGAGCAGGCGGCGTACTCGGCGTCGAAGGCGGGCGTCGTCCGGCTCGTCGAGGCCGTGGCGGCGGAGTACGTGGGGACGGGCATCACGGCCGCGGCCGTCGCGCCCTCCACGATCCTCTTCGAAGGCGGCGGCGACGGCGTCCCGGCGGAACAGGTCGCGGCGCTCTGCGCCTACCTCTGCACCGACGAAGGCGCGGCGCACAACGGCTCGGTCCTGCGCACCTTCGGCAGCGCGGTGGGGTAACGCGGGGCCGAGGGAGCTAGGCGTCGACGGTCTCCCGCGCTCCCTCGTGCCAGCGCTCTTCGATCTGTAACCCGCGCTCGGTGAGGGCGGCGAGGAAGGGCTCGGTCGGGATGATGTGCTCGGGCGGGGCGGCCCCGCCGCCCGCGACGGCGCCGGCGGCGAGGAGCGAGGCGATCGCCGCGGCCGGGAAGCCTGTGCAGCGCTGCATCGCCGAGAACCCCGTCGCCTCGTCGAAGCGGTCGACGAGCTCGTACGTCAGCGTGCAGGTCTCGCCGTCACGCTGCCCCTCGAGCAGGATGCGGACGATGACGGCGTCGCGGTACTCTCCGCCGAGGTGCTTCCGGAGGCGGCGCGTGAGGATGTCGCGGTAGGTCAGGTGCGTCCGCACGTCCACCGACGTGTCCTCGCCGAAGCCGAGGGCGAAGACCGACCGCATCGCGGCGGCGTGGCCGGGGTGGCGGAGCGTCTTGTAGTCGAGGGTGCGGACGCGGCCCGCGAGGTCGTGCGGTAGCGTCGACTGCTTGCCGGCGGTGTAAAACGCTTCGAGCTCGCCGGTCGGTTCGGGAAAGGAGACGGTTTCGAGCCCCGTCAGCGGCTCGGCGTACTCGACCGCCCCGTCGCGGACGATCGCCACGGGGTCGGTGTACCCCCGCACGAAGCGCTCGGTGGCGTAGCCGACGCGGTGGAAGAACGGCGGCTCGGCCTCGATGGGGATGTTGCCCACCCGCATCGTCACGGCGTCGACAGTGTCGAACCGGTCGAGCCCGCGCGTGACGAGGATGTTGACGAGGCCCGGCGCGAGCCCGCAGTTCGGGACGATCCACCGCGTCCGTTTTGCGGCGGCTTCGCGGAGCGCGAGCTCCTGCTGCACCGTCGCCCGGTCCCCGCCGAGGTCACAGAAGTGCGCGCCGAGGCCGACTGTGAGCGCGGCGAGCTTCGCGTTGAGAGGACCGCCCGTGCTGCCGACGACGCACGCGCTGCCGGCCAGCACCGGCGTGATGGCGCGCTCGTCGCGGACATCCACGCGGACGGTGCGGAGCTTCGGGCTCTGGACGAGGTCTTTCAGCGTGCGGAGCGCGCTGCTCCGCGCGTCGCAAACCTGTACGTGCGACACGTCGGGACGGCTCGCGAGGTCGCAGGCGATGGCGGAGCCGATGGCGCCGGCGCCGAGGACGGTGATCTTCATGGGGCGGAGGGTGGGGTTCGGAGCGCAGGATACGTCGCGCGTGGGTCCGCGTTATAACGCGTGACCGTCCGCATCGTTTTGAGCGGGCCGAAGTTTTTGACCCGCAACGACTTGTGCGAGCTATCGATTCCCGGCGAAGCGGAGCGCGAACGTCGAGAGCCCGACGAGGCCCATCAGGAGGACGCTGTACGCCGCCGCCGTGCCGAACTCGTAGAGCCGGAGCTGCGCGAGGATCTCGACCGAGATCGGCCGGTTGCCGTAGACGTACAGCATGATCGACGACACGAACTCGCCGAGCGCGGCGACGAACGTCAGCAGCGTGCCCGCCGCCACGCCCGGCAGGATCGCCGGCCACACGACGCGCCGGAACGTCGTCCACGTCCCCGCCCCGAGGTCGGCCGAGGCCTCGGTCAGCCGGTCGTCGAAGCCGTCGAGCGCCGCCGTCGTCGCGCGGACGACGAGCGGGATGTGACGGATGAAGTAGGCCAGCGGCAGGATCCAGAACGACCCCACGAGCACCTGCCCGGCCGACAGCGGCGACGGCTGAGAGAACGTCACGATCAGGTTCAGCGCGACCACCGTCCCCGGGATCGCGAACGGGAGGACGGCGAGCGTGCGGATCAGCCCGCGCCCCGGCACCGTCCCCTTCGCGATCACGACGGCCGCCGCCACGCCGAACACGACGTTGAGGACGGTCGCGATGGAAGCCATCTGCAAGCTGTTCGCGATCGGGTCGAAGAACTTCGGGTCGGCGAAGAGCGAGGCGTAGTTGGCGAGCGTGTACGCAGGCGGCAGGATTTGCATCGTCCACCGCGCCGCATCCGCGAACGAGATCAGCACGACCGTCAGCACCGGCAGCACAACGAAGAGCAGCACGACGCCCACGCCGAGGCCCGCGAGCCACGCCGCCGGGCCGCCCACCGGCTCGACCGGCCGCGCCGTCCCCTTCGACGCGCCGAGCAGGTTGCGTCCCGGCCGCGCTTCGAGCAGGAAGAGGAAGCCGAGGCAGATCGCCGTCAGCACGGTCGCCACGGCGGCGGAGAGGGCGAGGTCGCCGTTGATCTTGAGGTTGTAGATCTGCACCGTCATAAACGGCTCCGTCCCGGCGAACAGCAGCGGGGCCGTGAAGCTCGCCATCGACAGCATGAACACGAGGAGGGACGCGCCGACGAGCGCGGGCCGCAGCAGCGGGATGACGACGCGGCGGAACGCCCGCCACCCGCTCGCCCCCAGATCGGCCGAGGCTTCGAGCAGGCTCGCGTCGAGGTCGCGGAGGGCGGCGGTGACGAAGAGGAAGAAGTAGACGTAGAAGGCGTAGACGTGGACGAGCCACACGGCCCACAGCCCGCTGAAGGCGAATGGCACCTCGGCGAGTCCGAACAGGTCGCGGAGTGCACGCGGGAGGATGCCCGTCTCGCCGTAGAGGAAGAGGAACGCGAGCACGCCGACGAGCGGCGGGAGCGCGAGCGGGAGCGCCGCCGCCGCCTGCAACGCGCCGCGGAACGGCAGCCCGTAGCGCCACAGCCCCCACGCCAGCCCCGTCCCGACGACGCTCGCCCCCGCCACCGTCGCCAGCGAGATCCCGACCGAGTTGATGAGTGCCCGCACGTTCGCTCCGCGCCATCCGCCGAAGAACTCCGGCAGGTGCTCCACGCCGAGCACGAACGTCCGCAGTGCCGGCCACAGCACGTACCCGAGGAGCACGAGCGCCACCGGAACGGCGAGCACAAGGGCAGCGCGGCGCGTCAGCATCAGCGGGCTTCTTCCTCAGCGATAATCGCTTCGAGCCGGTCGCGGAGCAGAGGTGCTTCGACGGCTGCCACGTTCCACACGACCTCGTAGTCCACACCGATATAGCCGTGGATCAGCCGGTTGCGCATTCGGGCCATTGAGCGCCATTCCACATCTGTGTACCGATCGCGTAGGTCGGCAGAGAGTTGTTTCGTCGCCTCACCCATGATTTCGGTGCTGCGAGCAAACGCTCGGCGAAGCGTCGGGTCGGTGAGAAACGTGGATTGGTCGAGACCGTCGCTCGCGGAAGCGAGGTAAATCGCTTCGTCAAGAATGTGCCGGAGATACACGGTGTCAGGCCTCGACATACTCGACTTCGCGCAAGATGTACGGGCCGATGTAAGGGCTGAGCGATTCCGGCGTCACGAGCTCGACACGGCGTTGGAGTACGTCTTCGAGCAATTCGGCGAGCGCAGAGAAGCTGCGGAAGGTTTTCTTTCCCGGTGCGAACTCGACAAAGATGTCCACGTCGCTCTCCGGCGTCGGCTCATCGCGCACGAACGAACCGAATACACCGAGCCGCGCCACGCCGAGCCGACGGATCGCAGCCTGCTGCTCGCGGAGCCGCTCGAATAGCTCGCTCTTCGTGTGGACCGTTGCTTCCATGAGATCAGCCTGTCCATTGCGCTGCATCTACCGTTGCCCACACGTTGACAGCAAGACCGAGAAGGAAAAGGGCACCAAAGCTGGCGAGGGTGATGAGCCAGCAAAGGCATGCGAGAGCGAAGAACGCAGCGGACGCTAAAAGCCTACCCTGTATAAGTTGTCCTAGACCTGGTACGAAGAAGCTAGCGAGCGCAGCCAGTGTATTGCTGCTACTACGCGCATCGATGACTGTAACGCGGCTCGGGTCAGAACTATTAACTCTCGAAAGACCGCGCTCGTCCAACCACTCTCCACAGTAGCGACACTTAATAGCCTCCGCTTGAATAGGCTCGGCGCAGAAGGGGCAAGGGACTGTTGAGTGGGTCATCTGCTGACTCAGACCTGAGAGCGGCCTTCGAGGGCGCGCGTGAGCGTGGCCTCGTCGGCGTATTCGAGGTCGCCGCCGATGGGGAGGCCGCGGGCGATGCGGGTGACGTGGATGCCGAGCGGCTGGAGGAGCTGCGAGATGTAGTACGCCGTCGTGTCACCCTCGACGTTCGGGTTCATCGCGAGGATGACTTCCTGGATCGGCTCGGCCTCATAGGCCGCTGCGTCCTCGGACACGCCCTCGGCCGTCTCTTCCTTCGCGGCGGCGGGCTCTTTCGGCGCGGCGACGCGGGCGACGAGCTGGCGGATCTTGAGGTCGTCCGGTCCGATCCCGTCGAGCGGGGAGATCACGCCGCCGAGGACGTGGTAGAGGCCGCGGTACTCGTTCGTCCGTTCGAGCGCGAGCACGTCGTTCGCCTCCTCGACGACGCAGACGACGGAGCGCGTGCGCTTGTGCGAGCGGCAGATCGGGCAGGGGTCGGTGTCGGTGACGTTGAAGCAGACGGAGCACTCCTTCACCCGGTCCTTCACATTGACGAGCGCGCGGGCGAGCTCGACGACTTCGGCGCGCGGCATCTTCAGCACGTAGGCGGCGAGCCGCTGCGCCGTCTTCCGCCCGACCGTCGGCAGCTTGGAGAACTGCTCGACGAGGGTTTCGACGGATTCGGAGGTGATCTGCATGGCGGCGGGGCGAAGGCGAGGGAGGGCAATCAGACGAAGCTAGCGCCGCGCGGTGACAGCGCTCCGTCACGCGTGCGGTCGCCAGAGCCCGTCAGCCGCCCATCAGCCCGCCGAGGTCGAGGCCGGGCGGGAGCATCGTGCCGGCGGCTTTCTTCATCTCGGTCTCGCGCACGGCCTCGGCTTCTTCGAGCGCCTTGTTGACACCGGCGACGAGGAGGTCTTCGAGGAGTTCGAGGTCGTCGGGGCTGACGACCTCTTTCTCCATTTTGATCGAGACGACGCGGCCAGCGGCATTCGCGACGACCTTCACCATGCCGCCGCCGGCCTCAGCCGAGGCGGTTTTGCCGGCGAGGGCCTGTTGCGTCTCGGCCATCTTCTGCTGCATCTCCATCATCTTGCCAAACAGGTCGGCCATGTTGGGTTGGTCCATTGCGGTGGGGGAGCTAAGAGGTCAAAGGAAAAGGAGGGGACGCCGCGTGATGCGTGACACGTGATTTCAAGAGCAACGGTGGCGCCATTTCAAGAGCAACGGTGGCGCCTGGCCCCACGCATCACTCGTCACGTCCACACGATCTCGCCGCCGAACTGCTCGAAGATCGCGCGGATGACGGGGTGCTCGTGGCGAAGCTGCTTGATGCGCTCGAACCGGTCGGGCGGGGCCGCGGTTTCGCTGACGGCATCGGTGCGGACGACGAAGGCGAGCGGGGGCGGCTCCTCGCCCATCGCCGCGGCGAGGGCGTCGGTGAACGACGCCTGCTCGCTGCGGAGGAGCTGTTGCACGAAGGCGCTCGGGACGGCTACCTGCACCGTCCCGTGTTCGACGGCGACGGGCTCGACGTGGGCGAGCACGCCGGCCACGCTCGGCCGCTCGGCCTTGACCGTGGCGATCAGCCGGGGCCACACCTCGCGCACGCGGTGGAGCGAGACGCCGAAGTGCACGTCCGCCGTGGCCACGCTGACGGCCTCGGCGCGGCCGCTGGCCCCGTCGCCAAGCGCGGCGGACGGATCGCCGTCGGGCGTGCTTTTGCGCTGGAGCGCCGGCGCTCCGAACAAACCGATGCGGAGATCGGGCTCGGGCTGCTTGGGTTGCGGCGCGGCCGGCGGCGGGGCGGGGCGGGGCTCGGGACGCGCAGGCGGCGGCTCGTTCCGCTCGGGCTCATCGGGCTCGGGTGGGGCGGACTCGGCAGCCGGCGGGGGCGCTTCCTGCGGGAGCGGGGCGGCGGTGTAGTCGTCGGCCGTTTCGGTCGCAGGCGTCGGGGCCGGTGTAGGGAGAGAGGACGGTGGCGGCGCGCTCGGGCTCGGTGCGTTCGGGGCTGGCGTGCTCGGAGTAGCAGCGTACGTCGGGGTCGTGGGCTCGGCCGTCTGCGCGGTCCGCTCGGGCGTGGGTTTCGGGCTCGGGACGGACGGGGGCGTCTCCCCGCTGGAGCGGGGCAGGCTGCCCCGCTCGATCATCCCTTCGAGCCGTTCTAGCTTCTGGAGGAGGAGCCGGAGGTCGGCCGTGCGGTCGAGGCTGGCGAGCTTGAGGAGGGCGAGTTCGAGCTTGAGCCGGGGCTGCGGGCTGTTCTTGACCTCGCGCTCGGCCTCGTCGATCACCATCAGCGCGCGGAGCAGGTCGGGCTCGGCGAGGTCGTCGACGGAGTTGAGGTAGCGCTCGCGCGTGGCGGCGTCGGCCTCGATGAGGTCGGCCGACTGCGTCGAGGCGGCGACGTAGAGCCCGCGGTAGTGCTCGGCGAGGCCGACGAGGAACTCCTGCAGGTCGTAGCCCCGCCGCACGAGCGCCTCGACGAGGCCGAGCAACCCGGCGCGGTCGCCGGCCTGCACGCGGTCCGACACGTCGAAGAACAAGTCGGTCTCGACGACGCCGAGCGCTTCGGCGAGCTCCCCATAGCGGAGCGTCGTGCCGCAGAGCGAGACCGACTGGTCGAAGATCGAGAGGGCGTCGCGGAGGGCGCCGTCGCCTTTGCGCGCGATGAGGTGGAGCGAGGGCGCGTCGGCGTCGATGCTCTCGGCGGTGCAGATCTCGCCGAGGCGGTCGACGGTCTCGGGCACGGTGATCCGCCGGAAGTCGAACCGCTGGCAGCGCGAGAGGATCGTCGGGAGGACCTTGTGCGGCTCCGTCGTCGCGAAGATGAACAGGACGTGGGGCGGCGGCTCTTCGAGGGTTTTGAGGAGCGCGTTGAACGCCGCCTTCGAGAGCATGTGGACCTCGTCCACGATGTAGACCTTCCGGTTCGCGCCCTGCGGCGGGATGCGGAGCCGCTCCTGCAAATCGCGGACATCGTCGACGCCGTTGTTCGAGGCCGCGTCGATCTCGGTTACGTCGAGGCTGCGGCCGTCCTCGAAGGCGCGGCAGCGGTCGCACGTCCGGCACGGCTCGGCGCCGGTGCGATCGGCGAGCGGGGTCTCGCAGTTGATCGCCTTCGCGAGGAGCCGCGCCGCCGTCGTCTTGCCGACGCCGCGCGGCCCGCTGAAGAGGTAGGCGTGGGCGAGCCGGTCGTGGAGGATCGCGTTCTGCAGCGTCTCGGTGACGTGCTCCTGCGAGACGAGGTCGGCGAACGTCTGCGGGCGGTACTTGCGGGCGGTGACGAGGTAGCGGGAGGCGTCGGCCATGGGCGGGGATGCAGCGGGGGATCGGGGCTCCGCCAACATACCTCTGCCCTGCCACCGCCGCAAGCCTCCGCCGGGGCGAACGGGGTCCTACATCGCTTCTTCCGGCGTGAGGTGCAGGACCTCGGTGCGGACCGCCACGGGAGCCACGGGCACCGGCTTCAGCACGTCGGTCCGGGCGAGGTCGTCGCCCCAGCGGACGCCGCTCGGGTTCGTCACGAGCCAGTACAGCTCGTAGCCGACGAGGCCGAGCGCTGCGAGCGTGAGGAGGTAGCTGACGGGCGAGGCCATGAAGGTGAACGCCTGCGCGAAGAAGCCGACGGTGAACATCCAGTTACGCCGGATCGATGTCAGCACGTCCATCCGCTCGCCGCCGATCCGCTCGACGGTCAGGCCCATCACGCGCTTGCCAAAAGAGCGGAGGTGCATGGCGTCGACTTCGAGCCCGTCCGAGAGCAGGAGGTACGCGCTCGCGGCGAGGCCGCCGAGGAAGAACGCAGTGAACCAGCTCGTGAAGAACGCCGAGACGAGCCCGTACAGCACGGCCGCTACGGCCCCGTCGATGAGCTTGGCGAGGATGCGCGTCGAGAGCTCGGGCACGACGCCGGCAACGGCGGGAGCGGGCGGGGCGTCGGGCAGCGCGCCGTCGTCGGCGTGGAGGGTGACAGGCGCGAACGAGGCGTCGGCGAAGGCGTTCGCCGGGATCGTCTCCGGCACATCGGAGAACTCGATGAGGTCCGAGAAGTCGAGGCGAGGGTCCATGAGAGCGGGGGTGGCGCAGCGGGCGCGGGACGTCGCCTGCCGCGGGTTGGGAGGTCGGCACCGCAGGGAGCCACGTTGCCTCTTTCCAACACCCTATTTCAAAAGCCGTACCGCTCGCGGAAATAGGCGTAGGCCTCGTTGATCCGTTTCGTCTCTTCCTCGGCCAGCACGCGGAGCTTGACGCCGAGGCGGGCGACCTGGTCGGGGTGGTATTCGCGGACGCGGTCTTTGTACGCCTGCCGCACGGTCTCGGGCGTCGCCTCGCCGGTGAGGCCGAGGGTCTCGCCGTGGAGCCGCTCGAGGTTGACGGGGCCGGGGACCTCGGGCTCGGCTCCGGCGCTCGGCCCTCCGCGCGGGGGGCGATGCCGGGCGCGCTGGGCGCGGGCGCGGCGCTCTTTGTCGAAGTACTTCGTGCGGACGCGCTCGCGGTCTTTCCCGCCCCATGCGCGCGTGGCGCGGCCCGCCGCCTGAGCGCGGAGCTGCCGCCGGTTCAGCACCTGCGCTGCGATCCACGCGCCGACGCCGACGACGGCCGCGAGCAGGACGAGGCCGATGAAGAGGGCGAGCGCCGTTTCGGTGAGGGAGGACACGTCGGGATAGACGCGGACGCCCCGCTAGGGTTGCTCGACGCGCACGCCGGGTTCGGGTCGGGCGACCGGCGTCGATGCGGCCGGAGGCGCCGCTGAGGGCTTCGCCGGGGGCTCGAAGTGGAGCCGGCAGCGCGGTTCGTACGCCTCTTTCTCGCCGACGAGCACGCGGTCGTCGCTCGCCACGAGGCGCTGCGAGTGGTTCGCCGGGGCGCCGCAGACGACGCAGATCGCGTGGAGCTTCGTGACGTACTCGGCCACGGCCATCAACTGCGGGAGGGGCTCGAACGGGCGGCCCCGGAAGTCCTGGTCGAGCCCGGCCACGAGCACGCGCCGCCCCTGCCGCGCGAGCGCCTCGCAGACGCCGACGATCTCGGCCCCGAAGAACTGCGCCTCGTCGATCCCGATGACGGCGGCCTCGCCGGCCAGCAGCAGGATCTGATCGGCCGTGTCGACGACGATCGACGGGATCGCGTTCTCATCGTGGGAGACGACGGCGGTCTGGGCGTAGCGGTTGTCGAGGGCGGGCTTGAAGATCTCGACCTGCTGCCGGGCGATGCGGGCGCGCTTGAGCCGGCGGATCAGCTCTTCCGTTTTGCCGCTGAACATGCTCCCGCAGATGACCTCGATCCAGCCTCGGCGCTCGGCGTCGTTCGGGGGTAGGACGTGGGGCTCCATCGGGACGGGGTGGGATTCTGGACACGGCGGTGGGTGGAAACTACCACATCTGCTCCGGCGATGGCGCCGCGCATCGGTGTCCGCTAGATCTCTTCGAGCGCCGACGCCCCGGCCCACGCCGTCGTCCCGTCGGGGAGCCGAACGCCGCGCCACGCACCGCGCTCGGCCGCGAGGGTGAGCACCGATCCCTCCGGCACCGTCGCCGCCACCGCTCCCGTCGACGATGGCGTCGTGCGCAATGCTGCCGCGTCGGCAACGACGACGGCGCGGGGTTGAGCTTCGTACCGGGCCGTCGCCACGGCCGCGACGGCGACGAGCAGGCCGAGGGGAACGAGGACGAGGAGCGCGCGCCGCCGCCACGGGTTTTCTGTCTTCGTCCACAGCTGGAACCCGACGAGCCCGAGCACGCCGAGGTAGAGCGCGAACAGCAGCGCCGCCATCCCGTCGCTGCCGACGCGCATCGCGAGCCACCGGGCCGCGGCCTCGGCGGGGGCGAGCGGTGACGGCTCCGCGCTCGGCACGCGCTCGCGAGCGAGGCGGAGGTTGTGCTGCACGGCCTCGTTGCGTGGGGCCAGTCGGTGCGCGCGCTCGAAGTGGAGCACGGCGCGGCCGAGTTGCCCGGCTTCGAAATAGGCATTGCCGAGGCGGAGTTCGAGCGCGGGGTCGGTCCAGCCCGTGTCGAGCGCGCCTTCGTAGGCCGCCGCGGCGCCCTGGAAATCGCTCTCTTCGTAAAGCCGATTGCCGAGGGCGAACAGCGCCTCGGCTTCGTCGGGCGATTCGGCCTGCGCAGGCAGGAGGAGGGCGAGGGCGAGGAGCAGCGTCACGACGCCTCCGGCTCGAGCGGATCGGCCTGCGCATCCACGTCGGCCATCAGTCGGGCGGCGCGCTCGGAGGTGGCGGCGGTCGGGTGCGCGGCGAGGGGGGCGAACTGCGCGGCCTCGCTCTCGCGCAGCAGGCGGACCACGTCGTCGCGCGTTTCGGGCGTGACGCCACGCTCGGCGAGGAGGGCGGCGAGTGCGGGGAGGGCGAGGCCGGCGGTACCGGTGCCGAGTCGGGCGGCGAGGAACAGCCGGAGGGTCCGTTCGAGCCCGGCGTAGAACGCGCGCGGCTCGCCCGCTTCGAGGTGGGCCGCGGCGTCGCGCAGGCCGCGCTCGGCGTCGGGGAAGGCGCGGAGGCTGCGGGCGTAAGGGGAGTCTTCGTCCCGGTCCCGACGGCGGCGCACGGCGACGAGCCCGAGGAGCGCGAGCGCCGGGAGCGCGAAGCCCGCCCACACCCACGGCCGGGCGTAGAACGGAACGGGCGCGCGGTACCGCTGCCACGTCGGCGCGTCCGTCGGCACGGCGAGCGCGTTGGGGTCGGCGGCGGGCGGACCGGCTTCGGCGAGGGGTGCGGCGGGGCCGAGCACGCGGAGGCGGAGCGAGTCGGAGCGGAGCGTGCGGTAAGCGCCGGCCTCGGGATCGAAGTAGGTCCACGTCACGGGCGGGAGCGTGACGGCGCCGCCGTAGCGGGGGACGAGGGTGTACGTGAACGCCTTCCGCCCGCGGAGCTGCTCGCCGCGCCGGTCGATCTGCTCGCTCGCGCGCGGCGGGTACTGCTCGAGCCCCGCCGGCGCCTCCCAATCGGGCGCTTCGAGCGTGGCGAGGTTGCCGCGCCCCGAGAGCGTCGCCGTCACACGGACCGGCTCGCCCGCCTCCACTTGGTCGCGGTCGGACTCGACGGCGAGGCCGAACTGCCCGACGGCGCCGTCGAAGGAGGGCGGCGCACCCGGCGGGAGCGGCTCCACGTCGACGGTCACGGGCGGGGCGGTGATCGTCTCCCGCTCGAACCGCGAGCCGAAGCTGTTGTAGATGAAGCTGCGCGGGCTGCCCGGCGGGCCGAGCCGCGTCGCGCGCAGCACGTCCACCTCCACATCGAGCGAGTCCACCTGCAGTCGCCCCGTCCGCGTCGGGAAGACGGCCATCCGCTTGATCGCCGCCGCCTCGAACGTCCGCCCGCCGACGTTCACTGTCCGCGTCCCGCCGAACCGGTCCAGCTCCAACTCCTCGCGCCAGAACCCGTCGGCGTCCCACGCGCTCGCGATCCGGCTGTTGCGCGGGAGCACGTTCGGGTCGAAGTAGAGGACGTAGTCGATGACGACCTGCTCGCCGAGGTAGACGGAGGCCCGAGCCGGCTCGGCGCGGATGAAGAGGTCCGACGGCGGGGCGTCGGCGGCGAGGTCGGGCCGGGGCGAGCCGGTGGGGCTCGGGACCCACGTCGGTGGGGCAGGCCGGCTCGACTGCGGGACGACGCTCACGACGATGGGGTCGGTCGTGTAGTCGCGCCCGTCGATGCGGAGCGTGGCGGGGCCGAGGTACGCCGTGCCGGTGCCGAGCGGGCGGTACTGCCACTGCAGCGTGAGTTTCTGCCGGGTCTGGTTGCCCAATGTCGTGGGCCGCCAACTCTGCACGGGGCTCGTCTGCACGGCGGTGAGTCCACGGGTTGACGGGGCCGTGATGCGGTTGAGGTCGCGGAAGTCGCCGGTGGCTTCGATCGTGAAGAGGAGCGTCTCGGCCTCGCCCATCGTAGTCTTGTCGACGAAGGCGAAGACGGAGATCTGGGCTGCGGCGGGGGCGGCGAGCAGGCACAGCCCGAGCACGAGCCCTGCGACTCCCGCTCCCCACCCGTTCCGATGCACGCGCGACGTCATCCGGCTCACCAGTCTTTCTCGACGTAGCGGGGGCGGGCGCGGCGGCGCTGCACGTCGCGCAGCAGCTCCAGCTCGTCCGACTCGACGGCGCGGAGGATGCGCTCGGCCTCGGCCCGGCTCATCTCGCCCGGCTTCACGTCGAACGGCGACGGCGTCGTGCCGCCGCCCTGCGGATCGGCCGGCTCCTGCTCGCCCTCGGCCCCGGCATCGCTCTGCTGCTGTTCCGACGGCTCCTGCTCCGACGGCTCCTCGGGCTGCTGTTCGCCCTCTTGTTGCTGGCCCTCGTCCTGTTCGCCGTCCGAGGCCTTGTCTTCCTGCTCCTGCTCGCCGGATTGAGCGTCGTCCTGCTCTTCGCCCTCGCCGTCGCGCTGCTCATCGGCCTCGTCCTGCTGCTCCTCGCCGCCGCTGTCGTCGGGGTTGCGCTCGCGGATCTTGTCGAGGAGCGCCTGCAATTTCGCGTCGTTGGGGGCGAGGGCGAGGCCTGCTTCGGCGGCGCGTTCGGCCTCGGCGTTCTCGCCGCCGATGTACGACTGCGCGGCGGCATGGTAGTAGTCCGCCACCGACTGCGCCCCGGCCGGGGCCGCCGCGAGAAAGAGGAGGAGAGGGAGGGAACGGTGCATCATGGCTGGTCGGGTGGGCCGCCTTCGATCTCGACGACGGCACCGAGGCGGCCGACGAAGTCGCTGTACGCCTGCACGGTCGAGTCGGCGAAGAGGCCGCGCTGCATGGCTTCGAACGCGGCGCCGTACTGCTTGGCGGCGACGAGGGAGTCGGCCTGCGCCTTCAGCCGCTCGGCGAACGCGGAGGGCTCGACGGGCGGCGCGTCGGGCGACTGCGGCCGGTCTTCCTGCTGCTGGCGTTTGAGGTATTCGTAGTTGAAGGCGGCCTCGCCGTAGCCGGGCCGGGCGAGGAGGGCCTGGCGGTAGAACCCGAGGGCGGCCTCGAAGTTTTGCTGCTGCGCGGCGGCGTTGCCCGCGTTGAACGCCGCACGGGCCCGTCCTTCGGGCGCGAGGGCGGCGGCCAGCGAGGCCTCGAACGACGCCTGCGCCTCGGCGAACTCCTCCTGCTCGTAGAGCGCGCAGCCGAGGTTGTTCAGCAGGTCGGCGTAGACCGTTCCCGCTCCTTCGCTGCGACCGAGTCCTTCGCGATACGCGGCGACCGCCTCCTCGAACTGACCGTCCTCGTAGTGCGCGTTCGCACGCTGCCCTTCCCGCGCCCCGGCGGGCACGGTGAAGAGGAAGAGGGCGAGGAGGGCGAGGCGGAGGGTCATACGGGAAGCGCGGGCTCGCGGCGGCGGACGGCGACGAAGCGCTCAGCGACGAGCAAGAGGAGGCCGAGCGCGAGCGGCCACTGGTATTGCTCGGCGTACGTCTCGAACGACTCCGAGGCGACGACGCCCCGATCTAAACGGGCGAGGGCCGTGGTTATTTCCGGCAGATCGCTCGTGCCGCGCCCGATGCGGTAGTACGCCCCGCGCAACACGAGATCCTGCAGCGACTCCTCGTGGAGCGCCGTCTGCACCGTCGCGCCCGCGCGGTCGGTCTTGTAGCCGGCGAGGCGGCCCTGCCGGTAGATGGGGATCGGGGCGCCGTCCGTCTCCCCGACACCCGCGGCGAAGACGGCGACGCCTGCCTCATCGGCTGAGATCAGCGACGGGCGGAAGCCGCCCGCGTGGTTCTCGCCGTCGGAGAGGACGAGGAGGGCGCGGGCGCGCTGCGCGTCCGACCCCGCACTCGCCACGTCGAACGCTTGCACGGCGACGCGGAGCGCCTGCCCGAAGTCGGTCCCCTGCGTCGGGATGAGCGAGGGCTCGGCGGCGTCGAGGAAGAGGCGAACGGCGCCGAGGTCGGACGTGAGCGGGCATTGCAGGAACGCCTCGCCCGCGAACACTACGAGGCCGACGCGGCTGCCGGCGAGCCCGTCGAGCATCTGGTCGATCTCGTATTTCGCCCGCGCCAGCCGGCTCGGCGCCACGTCCTCGGCCAGCATCGACTGCGAAATGTCGAGCGCGATGACGACGTCGAGCCCCTGCTGCTGGACCTCGCGGAGCTGCGTCCCATAGCGCGGCCCGGCGAGCGCGAGCGCAATGCACAGCACGCCGGCCGTGGCGAACGCCGCCTGCCACCGCCGCTCCCGCGCCACCGCCTGCGCCCCGGCATCGTCACGCCCCGCGAACCGTCGGAGCGCCTCGCGCCGCTGCACCGCCGCCCACGCGAACAGCCCCGCCGCGATCGGCACGGCGAGGAGGGCGAAGAGGGCGAGGGGGGCAGACCAGGTCATTTCAACGTGTGGAGGTGCGGACGTTTGGAGGTGTGGACGTTCGAGTGTTCGATCGTAGGGGCGATCCCATGTGGTCGCCCTCGCCGGGAATGGCGCGGCGACCTGTTCGAGTTCACGGCACCCTCCGCAGTCGCGTCGTCGAAAGCAAGACGCCGAGCAGGAGCAGGCCGAATGCGGGCCAGAGGAACAGTGGGTAGCGCTCGTCCACGTCGAGGTACGTCGTCTCCTCGACCTCGGTCGTTTCGAGTTCAGAGATCTCGTCGTAGATCGCGGCGAGGGCTTCGCGGTCCGTCGCGCGGAAGTAGCGCCCGCCCGTCTTCTCGGCGACCGTCGTCAGCATTTCCTCGTCGATCTGCGCCGACTGCGGGAGGAGTTGCTGCATGTAGTTCGGGATCGCCTGTCCGAACGCGTCGCGTCCCTCCGCGCCGACGCCAATCGCATAGACCTTCACCCCGAGCGCGGCGGCGACATCGGCGGCCGTGGCGGGGTCGACCTCGCCGCGGTTGTTCTGCCCGTCGGTGAGGAGGATGATGACCTTGCTCTCGGCCTCGGAGTCGCGCAGCCGGGCCGTCGCCGTTGCGAGCGCGGTGCCGATCGCCGTGCCGTCCTCGATCAACCCCATCTGCACGTCGCGCAGCATCTGCTTGAGGAAGTCGTAGTCGAGCGTGAGCGGGGCCTGCGTGTAGGCCTGCGCCGCGAACACGATGAGCCCGATGCGGTCGGACACGCGGCCGTCCACGAACCGCGCGCCGACGTCCTTCGCCGCTTCGAACCGATTCGGGCGGAAGTCCTCGGCCTTCATCGAGGTCGAGAGGTCGAGCACGAGCATGATGTCGATGCCCTCGGCCGTGCGCTCGTGGACCACGTCGCGGACCTGAGGGCGGGCGAGGGCGAGGATGCCGAGAGCGAGCGCGCCGAGTTGAAGCGCCGTCGGGAGGCTACGCAGCCGCACCCACAGCGTCGGGTCGACGGCTTCAGCGGCGGCGGTGTCGGAGAAGAGCACGCTCGCGGGCCGCCGCCGCGCACGCCGCCATTCCCACCACGCGAGCACAGGCACGGCGAGGAGGAGCAGGAGGAAGAGAGGATGCGCGAAGGTCATGACTTCCGCTCAAGGACAGCGGCGACGAGGGCGGGCAGCACCGCGCCCGACGCTCCGAGCACGACCTCGTCGAGCGCGTGGGCGATGTCGCTGCGCTCGACGTTGACTTCGGCGACGTAGGCCCCCGACTCTTTCGCGATGAGGGGGAGGCCGGCGGCGGGATAGACGACCGCGCTCGTCCCGACGGAGAGGAACACGTCGGCGCGCGAAGCGGCCTCGGCGGCGCGCTCGAAGGCACCCTCAGGCAGCATCTCACCGAACCACACCACGTCCGGCCGCAGCAGGCCGCTGCACGCCGGGCACCGCGCCTCGTCCCCGTTCGCAATCGCGGCGAGCGCGTCCGGCCCGGCCGCCGCGCCGCAGTCGATGCAGTAGCTCCGCGCCAGATTCCCGTGCAGTTCCACGATGGCGCGGCTGCCCGCACGGCGGTGGAGGTCGTCGACGTTCTGCGTCGCGAGGAGGAAATGCGGGACGAGCGTCTCTAACTCGGCCAGCGCCTCGTGCCCGGCGTTCGGCTGCACGTCCTCGACGACGGCGCGGCGGTGGGCGTACCAGCCCTGCACGAGCGTCGGGTTGCGGAGGAAGGCGCGGACGTTCGCTAGTTCCTCGGGGCGGAACTGCTGCCACAGCCCGCCGGGGTCGCGGAACGTCGGGACGCCGCTCTCGGCGGAGATGCCGGCACCAGTGAGCACGGCCACGCGCTCGGCGCGGGCGAGCTTTTCCACGAGGGTGTCGCTGAAAGCGGGCATGGTCGAGAAAACGGTGGCGAAACGGTAGAGACGCATCATGCTGCGTCTCTACGGGATGGCGCTACGGTGTCGGAGCAGTCGCGGGTTCAGGCTCGGGGGCGCGGGCGGCTCCGAGGGCAGCGACGGCTTCACGCGCACGGGCGAGCGCGGTTTCGTGCGCGGCAGCGCCGGGCTGCACGCTCGCAAACTTGGCGAGGTCGGCGAGGCGTAGGACGAAGTCGAGCGGGTCGAGGGCATCCGCCGGGGCGTCCTCGCGGCGGGCGAGCGTGGCGAGGAGCTCGCGCGTCGTCTGCTCGCGGGCGGGCACGCCGAGGGTGCGGGCGAGGTACGTCCGCAGCGCGTCCGAGAGCTCGACATAGAACGGTTTGACGGTGGCGGCCGACGTCGGGAGCGCGGCGGCGAGGGCATCGAGCCGGTGGCGGACTTCGTCGTCCGGCGCCAGCACGGACGTGGGAACGGGGCGATTCCGCCGCCGCTCGCGCCACCACCACAGCGCGGCGAGGAGGGCGACGACTGCGAGCGCGGCCAGCAGCCACGGCCCCCACGCGCGGGGGAAATCGGCGAGCGGGGCGAGGCCCTTCGGCTCGGGGTTCTCGGCGGGTACGAGCGAGCGGACGCCGACGAACGCGATGGGGGAGGCTACCGTCGTCGTGTCGCCGCCACGCACGATCTGCACCGTCACAGGCCCGACGCGCGCCGAGTCGAGCGCAAACGTCGCCGCCTCGAACACCACGCTGTCCACGCGGACGCTGCCGCGCTCCGCCGGGGGCAGCCGCCGCGCGGTGGCGAGTTCGGCCTCGCCCGCGCGCAGCGGGTTCTCGACCGCCGCCGTGGCACCGGGCGGCTCGGGGAAGACGACCTGCACCCCGGCCGCGTGCTCCACGGCCACGGCCACGCCGAACCGTTCGCCGATCGTCACGCTGTCGGCGAGCACGTGCAGCCGCACCGTCTGCGCCGATGCGGGCATAGCCAGCAACAGAAACAGGGCCACGGTAGAGACGCAGCATGCTGCGTCTCTACGCCATCGGTCGGACAGAGAGCCAATCATCCCCATCACGCGGCCCGATTGCGCTGCCTGAAAAAGCCGACGAGGGGCTCGACGTAATCCTCGTCCGTCCGCACCGCCACGGTGTCCACGCGGGCGCGGACGAGCGCCGCCGCGATCTCCGCCTGCCGGGCCTCGGCCTGCCGCGCGAACGCTTCCCGAGCCGTGCGGCTGCCCGTATCCACGAGCACGGCCCGGCCCGACTCCGCATCGCGCAGCGTCAGCAACCCGACGTTCGGAAGCTCGGTCTCGCGCGGGTCGCGGAGGTGGACGGCGATGACGTCGTGCCGCCGGGCGAGGGCGCGGAGCTTCGGCTCGTAATCGCGGTCGAAGAAGTCGCTCACGAGGACGACGATCGCGCGGCGGCGCAGGACGTGGAGGAGGTGGTCGAGCGCGGCGGTGATCTGCGTGCCGCGGTCCTCTATGTCGTGGGCGAAGAGGTCGCGGATGAGCCGGAGGACGTGGCGGCGGCCCTTCTTCGGCGGGACGAAGCGCTCGACGCGGTCGGAGAACATCAGCAGCCCGACTTTGTCGTTGTTGCGGACGGCGCTGAAGGCGAGCACGCCACAGATCTCTGCCGCCATCTCCCGTTTCTCGACGCCGCCCGTCCCGAAGCGCTCGCTGCCCGAGACGTCGACGGCGAGCACGAGCGTCTGCTCGCGCTCCTCCTCGTAGAGCTTCACGAACGTCTCGCCCGTCCGCGCCGACACGTTCCAGTCGATCGTCCGCACGTCGTCGCCGATTTGGTACGGGCGGACCTCGGAGAACTCGATCCCGCGGCCCTTGAACGCCGAGTGGTACTCGCCGCCGAAGACGTTGTTGACGAGGCCCTTCGTGCGGATCTCGAGGTGGCGGATCTTGCGGAACAGCTCGCGGGGGATCACGGAGGAAGGCCTGTGAAACGGGGAGGGAAAGAGCCGAGGAAGGTACGGATCGGAGGAACCGGGGAGGCTAGAACGCGCTATCTTCGCCCCATCGTGTCCCCGCCTTTTTGCCCCGCCCGCCGATGTCCGTCCGATTCGCCGTCCTCGTCTTCCCCGGCTCCAACTGCGACCACGACGCCTACCACGCGGCGAAGCACGTGATGGGGCAGGACGCCCGCTTCGTGTGGCACAAAGACGACGCGCTCGGCGAGGCCGACGTGGTCATCGTCCCCGGCGGCTTCTCGTACGGCGACTACCTCCGCTCGGGCGCGATCGCCCGCTTCTCGCCCGTGATGCAGGACGTGGTCCGGTTCGCGAACGAGGGCGGGCTCGTGCTCGGCGTGTGCAACGGGTTTCAGGTGCTGTGCGAGGCCGGGCTGCTGCCGGGCGCGCTGATGCGGAACGCCTCGCTCCGGTTCGGCTGCAAAGACGTCCACCTCCGCGTCGAGAACGCCGCGACGCCGTTCACGAATGCCATGAGCGAAGGCGACCTCCTCACGATCCCCGTCGCCCACGGCGAAGGCAACTACTACGCCGACGACGCAACGCTCGACCGGCTCGAAGCGAACGGGCAGGTCGTCTTCCGGTACACCACGGCCGAGGGCGAGGTCACGCCGGAGGCGAACCCGAACGGCTCGGCGCGCAACATCGCGGGCATCGTGAACGAGCGGGGCAACGTGCTCGGCATGATGCCGCACCCCGAGCGCTGCGTCGAGTCGATCCTCGGCTACGCCGACGGGGCGAAGCTCTTCCAATCCGTGATCGAGCATTTGCAGTCCGGCGTCGCGGCGTAGGTGCCAATGGCACTAGCGCGGCGTCGGAAGCCCCCAACTCACGCTGAAGCCGGGTCGCAGCAGCACGCGATCTGCACCGACGATCGGCGTGAAACCGACACGGAGACCGGGCCGCCCCACCTTCGGCTGTAAGCGGTAGCCGACCGTCGCGGTCACGGCGGCGCGCGGCAGGAAGCTCTCGACCCCCGACTCGACGTGGCCGACGAGCACGCCGAGCCCGAGTTCGAGTGCGTGCGTCGGTCCGCCGACGAGCCGGTGCCCCATCACGACGAGGAACGCCGCCGCCGGCTCCTCCTCTCCGTCGCGCCGCGTCCGTCTCCGGCACTGCACGTCGTTGTCGCGGCACCCGAGGAGGGGGCGCGGGTCGATGAACCCGCCGATCCGAAAGCCGACGCCGTACTCGTTCACCGAGTCGACGTTGAGCGAGGCGATGCCGGCGTTGCCGAGAACCTCGACGAAGGCGGAGTAGCGAGCGGGGGATTCCTGCGCGCGGCAGGGCGCGGCGGCGAGCGCGAGCACGCAGAGCGGGAGGGTGAGCGGGGAGAGGCGCATGGTGGGCGATGGGTCTACGGCGATAGCCGCCGAGCCGTGCCGGGGAGTAACGCCGCCTGAGGTGCTGAACAGCTTCAGTCGAGCGGGGCGCCCCTATCTTCCCACCCCTCGCCGCGCTCTCCAATCCTTCGCCCCGATGACGTTCTCGAACCCCGCCGGCACGACCGGTGCCAGCGCCGCCGCCTACACCGCCGCGCTCCTCGCCCTCCTCGGCGACCGCGACCCCATCGAGGTCCAGCGCGGCCTCGTCCCTGCCCTCCGCGCCGCGACGGACGGGCCCAGCGACGAGGCGCTACGGAAGCCTGAAGCTCCGGGTAAGTGGTCCATCCTCGGCGTCGTCCAGCACCTCGCGGACTCCGAACTCGTCTACGGCTACCGGATGCGCGTGATCGTCGCCGAAGACAACCCCGCACTCGCGGGCTACGATCAGGACGCGTGGGCCGAGCGCCTCCGTTACAACGACGAGGACCTCGACGATGTGCTCGCTGAACTCGACGTGCTGCGCCGTCGCAACCTCCGCTTCCTCGAACGCCTGCGCGACGATGAGTGGGAGCGCGCCGGTCAGCACAGCGAGCGGGGGACGGAGAGCGTCCGCCACATCGCGCGGCTGCTGGCCGCGCACGACCTCGTGCACCTCCGCCAGATCGAGCGGATCAAGCGGGCGCACGGGCTGGGATAACGCCGCCCTCCGACGCGCCCCCGGAGCGCGGAGAGGGCAGCGGTCGGTCAGGCCGCCCGGCGCTCGGGGTCGTCCGCGTCGCCGCGCGAGCGCTGGGGCGCGGGCGGCTGCGAGAGGTACATCGCGGCCTTGATCTGCTCGTCCGAGGGCTGCGTCCATGCACTCTTGTTGAGGATGTGCATGGCCGCGGACACGAGCACGGGCGGGACTTCGCCCTCGCCGAGTGGTCCGTGGCCGCCTTTCTCGAACGCGTTCATCAAGAACGATTCGGCAGCGGATTCGAGCTGGCCACCGTAGGAGTGGCGGAGCATGGGGTCGGCCGTGAGGCCGGAATCGTTGGGGCGCACGTCACGCGCGGCCCGCATTCCTTCGCGGTTCAGCATAGCGTGTAAAGAGATTAGTGTGAACCAGAGCGATGCGCCTAAATACTTCCCCGCTAGACGCACCGTGGGTATCGGTAAAGCTAGTGTGTAAACTAAAGAGGCTTACGGACTATTGCGCTCTGCTTTACGCCCGACACCTCGTTCCCCCCGGTAGAAAGAGGGGGGAAAGCCGCAGGGAGCAGCCGCGTGTCCGATGGAACGAATGGGCTAGGCCGGAGGTCAGACCCCGTGCCCCTCTCCGCTGCTGCCCGCCGGGCGGCTCCCTTCTCTACTCGCTGCCATGCTCGCTCTCCACCGGCCCACCCTGCTCCTCCTCAGCCTCGTCGCGACCCTGTTGCTCCTCGTGTCGCTGATCGCCGGGTAAGGGACGCGGCGAAAACGGAGACGGCCGCAGCACTCCTTCGCGCTGCGGCCGGCTAAATCGGTTCTCGGGTTCGCTCCCGCTTAAGCGTCGGCGGCTTCGAGCTTGGCGGCGGCGTCTTCCCACCGCTTCATCAGGTCCTTCATCTCCGTCTCGACCGTGGCGAAGGCCTGCATGGTTCTCTGGAACGCCTCGGCCTGCTGGTAGAAATCCGGCTCGGCGAGCTTCGCTTCGAGCGTGGCCTTCTCCTCCTCTTTCGCCGCGATCTCGTTTTCGAGCTTCTCGACGAGGCGGCGCAGCAGCGTCGGGTCCTGGATTTTCGCAGCGGGCTTCCCATTCTGGAGGGCTTGGTAGAGCCGGTTGCGCTCCTCGGCCTCGCGCCGCTTCTGCTCTTTCGACTTCTTTCCGCCACCGGAAGGTTTGCTGCCGGACGAGGCGGGTGCGGCCGGGGCGGATTGCCCGTCGCCGCCGGAATGGGCGCGCGCCGCCGCGGGGGCCTTTCCCTGCTCGCGCTGCCAGAGGTAGTCGGAGTAGCCGCCCTCGTACACTCGGACGCCGCCGTTGCCGACCCACCAAACGCTCGTCACGATCTGGTCGAGGAAGTGACGGTCGTGCGAGACGACGACGAACGTGCCGGCGTACTGCCGGAGCGCCTCGACGAGCACGGCCTTCGAGGCCATATCGAGGTGGTTCGTCGGCTCGTCGAGGATGAGGAAGTTGGCGGGGGAGAGGAGCGTCCGCGCGAGCGCGAGCCGGCTCTTCTCGCCGCCGGAGAGCACGCCGACGGGCTTGAACACGTCGTCGCCGGTGAGGAGGAACGCGCCGAGGAGCGAGCGGAGCGCCGTCTCGGATTGCCCATCGGCGACGCGACGGAGCGCCTCCAGCGCGGTCAGCTCGTGGGGGATCGTGTCGGCCTGGTGCTGGGCGAAGAACGCCGGTTGGACCTCGTAGCCGAGTTCGCGCGCGCCGTCGAAGTCCTCCTTCCCGTCGAGGATGCGGGCGAGCGTGGACTTGCCGGCGCCGTTCTTCCCGATGAGCGCGATCTTGTCGCCGCGCTCGATTTCCAGCGCGTCCGCGTTTTTGAACACCTCGACCGTGCCGCCCTCGGGGTTCGGGTACGACTTCGAGAACTTCGAGACAGAGAGGACCGTGCGGCCGGAGCGCGGCGGCTCGGGGAAGCGGAAGCGAATCGCGGCCTCCTCCTGCGGCGGCGGCGGGATCCGCTCCATCTTCTCCAGCATCTTGATGCGGCTCTGCGCCTGCTTCGCCTTCGTCGCCTTCGCCCGGAACCGCTCGACGAACCGCTCCATCTGCGCGATCTCGCGCTGCTGATTGTCGTAGGCCGACTGCTGGAGCGCGCGCCGCTCTTTCCGCTCTTCGAGGTAGAACGCGTAGTTCCCGGCGTACTCGGTGATGCCGCCGCCGTAGAGCTCGGCGATGCTCGTCACCATCCGGTCGAGGAAGTAGCGGTCGTGCGAGACGAGGACGACGGCGCCGGGGTAGCTCTTGAGGTAGCCTTCGAGCCAGTCGATCGACTCGATGTCGAGGTGGTTCGTGGGCTCGTCGAGGAGGAGGACGGAGGGGTTCTGGAGGAGGAGCCGCGCGAGGGCGACGCGCATCCGCCAGCCTCCGGAGAACGTCCGCAGCGGCCGGGCCATGTCGTCGTCGGAGAACCCGAGGCCGGAGAGGACCGACTCCGTCTTCGGGCGGATGAGGTGCGCCTCCATCCGGTCGAGGTCGGCCTGCGCGCGCGTGAGCGCTTCGACGCGCTTCATGTAGGCGTCGGAGGCGTGGTCCTCCATCGCTTCCATCTCGGCGGCGAGGCGGTGGACCTCGTCCTCGCGGCGGAGCACGGCGGCGAAGGCGTCGAGCGCGGCGTCGAGGACCGTCGTCTCGCCGGGCATCTCCTGCACGTCCTGCGTGAGGTAGCCGACCGTCGTCCCGCCCTCGGACGTGACGTCGCCGCCATCCACGGGCTGCAACCCGGCGATGACGCGGAGGAGCGTGGACTTTCCGGCCCCATTCGGCCCGACGAGCCCGGTGCGGACGCCCGGCCGGACGGTCCACGTCAGCCCGTCGAGCACGAGCTGCCCGCCGAAGGCAACAGAGATGTTGGTGAGGTAGAGCATAGGATCTGGGCTGCGGAGCCCGACAGCATACGGCCCGGCAGCGCGTTTCGGCAGCCGGGCCGCGTGAAACGTCTGCCAGATTCGTCAGAGGCGGGCGCGCAGGTAGCGAGCGAGGAGCGCGTGTCCACGCTCGGAGAAGTGGATGCCGTCGCCGTAGCGGTACAACGCGGCCGGGTCGGAGACGCCGTCGAATGCCTCGGCCGCATCGTAGAACGGGAGGCCCTCGGCGGCAGCGGCTTCGCGGAGGCGGCGCTGCGGCTCGAAAGAGTCGGCCGGCGCGTCCGCTCGGAGTTGCGCTTCGTACGGGAGAGCGACGAGGTCGAGCCGGACGCCGTGCTCGGTGGCGATGCTGTCGAGCGCACGGAGGCTCGACGCGGCCGACGCGAAGGCGCTATCCGACGTGTAAAACGCCCGGTCGTGACGGTAATACGCGAGCGGCCGGTCCGCGAACGTCGCCTTCGCCCACTGATAAGTCCGAACGTGCCGTCGCAGGAAGTCGAACAGCAGGCCTTCGCTCGCCCGCACGGTGGGCGCGGTCGTGCCGACCCACTGCCGGGGCGCGTACGCGTCGTTGAGGCACCAGAAGACGGTGACGCGCCCGATGTCCGGCCGCTCGTTCAGCAGGGCGTCGAGGAGGGTGACGTAGTCGGCGGCCTGATAGCCGATGAGGGACGGGTTGAGGACGACGGTCGTATCCAGCGCGGCGGCCACCCGCCCGGCGAACGTCGAGTCCGCGGCGACGCCGGGCCCCATCGTGACGGAGTCGCCGAGGAAGAGCCAGCCCGGCAGCGGAGAGCCCGCCCTTTCATGCGAGGGCGCGTACTGCCAGAAGCCCTCCGCATCCACGGTGCGCGCTACCCCGCCGCTTCGCCCCGTAGCGTACGGGCGGAGGCCCGGGGTCGATCCGAACCGGCCGTTCTTGGCCAGCCGGGCGTCCGAACCGAGCGGGCGGATCTCGGGGAGGGCGAGCCGCACGCACCCCTCGATGCCGAGGAGGAGGCCCGCCGTGACGGCGAGGTTGATCGCGAGGAGGCGCAGCACGCGCAGGCTAGTAAGCGTTCTCGTGGACGAACCCTTTGAACAGGGTCAGGAACACGATCTTCACGTCGAGCCACAGCGACCAGTGCTGGATGTAGTACAGGTCACACTCGATCCGCTTCTCGATCGACGTGTTGCCGCGCCAGCCGTTCACCTGCGCCCAGCCCGTGATCCCGGCCTTCACCTTGTGGCGGAGCATGTAGTGCGGGACGCGCGTCTTGAATTCCTCGATGAAGATGGGCCGCTCCGGGCGCGGGCCGACGACCGACATGTCGCCCCATAGCACGTTGAGGAACTGCGGCAACTCGTCGAGGCTCGTCCGCCGGAGGAACGCGCCGACGGGCGTCGCGCGGTTCTCGCCGGGCCGCGCCCACACGGCGCCCGTCCCGGCCTCGGCGTTGACGGGCATCGAGCGGAACTTCAGCATCTGGAACGTCCGCCCGTTGAGCCCCATCCGCTCCTGCCGGTAGAACACGGGGCCGGGCGAGGAGAGCTTGACGGCGGCGGCGATGACGAGGAAGAGTGGGGCGAGGAGGAGGACGACGACGGCGGCGAACGCGATGTCCGCGCTCCGTTTCACCACGCGGCGGAAGTCGAACGGTGTCTCGTCGATGAGGTGGATGATCGGGAGCCCGTCGATGTCCGAGACGCGGCTGTTGAGGATCATCTCGAACTGGAAGAGGTCCGGGACGAGGCAGATGTGGGCGAGCCGCGTTGCGGCGGCGTCGATGAGCGCTTCGATCTTGGTGCCGGCCCACGACGGGAGGCAGAGGTAGACGAGGTCCACGCCCCGGTCCTCGGCCGCGAGCCGGTCCATCACCGGGATGAGGTCGTCGAGCGTACCGAGCACGTCGGGCGCCTCGGCGTGGTCGTCGAGGAAGCCGACGACTTCGAAGCCCATCCACGGGTACTGGCGGAAGGCGTTCGCGAGCCGCTGCCCCGCGCGCCCGGCCCCGACGACGAGCACGCGGCGGAGGTTTTTGCCCTGCTGCCGCGCCCGGTGGAGCACGGCGTAGATCACTAGCCGGAGTAGGACGAGCAGCGTCGAGGTCAGCACGCCGAACGTCAGCATGTGGAGCCGCGAGAACGAGAACTCGCGGTAGAAGAACACCGCCGCCACGCTCGCGATGAGCCCGAAGAAGACGGCCCGCGCCACGGAGAACACGACGAGGGGGAGGCGCTGTGCGCGCCGCGTCCGGTAGAGCCCGGAGAGGAGGAACACCGCGCCCCACACCACGAGCACGCCGGGCAGGTACGCGAGGTACCGCGTGAGCGGGATCCATTCCGGCGGCGTCAGCACCTCGAATCGGATGACCCAGGCCAGGACCCACGCCACCGCGATCAGGCCGAGGTCGGCCACGAACAGGAGCCGTTGGAGCAGGCGGCTGCGCTCTTTCAACATGCTGCGTACCCTAGTGACACCAGAAAAGAAGAAACCGGGCGGAATATACAGCCGCGCCGCGCCGTGCGCGACGGGTCGCCGCTCGCTCCTCCGCCGACCCCGTACGGTTAGTGGTCCTCGGCCGATACGTCTCCTTTCTCGGCGACGGCGTCCGCGAGAGGGCGGAGCTTGGCGGGGTGGGTGGCGCGGATCAGCGCCCGCGCGAGCGTCTCCGTCGAGTCGATGAGCGGCAGGCCCTCGAACGACGCCTCGGGCACGGCGAGGGGCAGTTCCGTGCAGCCGAGGATGACGGCGTCGGCCCCGCGCTCGCGGAGGTGGCGGATGCCGCGGAGGAGGTGCTCCCGCGCCCGCTCGGTCGGCGGATCGCTCTGCGCTTTGATCCCCCACACGGGGTCGAAGATGACGGGGTTGATGACCTCGTTCTGGAAGTCCCACTCGGGGTCGACGGCTTCGAGCCCGATGCGCTCCAGGGCGTCGGAATGGAGCCGGTTCCGCAGCGACGAGTTCGTCGCCAGAATCCCGACGCGCCGCGCGCCGCGCTCCCGCGCCACATCCGCGCAGGCGTCGATCATGTTGAGGAGGTCGATCGCCCGGCCCTCAGCCGCCATCGTCTCGCGGAGGACGTCGAAGATGACGGGGGCGTGGGCCGTATTGCACGGCATCCCCGCGACGGAGCAGCCCGCGTCGTGGAGCCGCCGGAGGACTTCGGCGAGGGCGGGGACCGGGTTCGGTTTTGACTGATCGGCGATGTACGTCGAGCGGTCGGGGAAGTGGCCGGGGTACGAGATCAGCGCGACCGGGAGGTGCTCTTGGTCGGCGGCGGCCACCGTGTTGTCGAAGACCTTCTTGACGAGGTCGAGGCCGGCGTAGGGGCCGAGCCCGCCGATGACACCGATGGCGTTGCGTTCGTTCATCGCGCAGGGAGAGATTGAGAGGAGGCGGGGTGAAGAGGCGACGGGGTCGGGCGGAATCGGCCCGCTGCCGCGTGAAAGCCACGCGAAAAGCGTGCCCGCGCAGGATGGGATGAGGCAGGGTAGGGGAGCCTGAACGGCGAAAGGTAGGGGTCGGCGGCCGATTGGTGCGCGCCGAACCGGCCGCGCGAGGTTTTAGGGTCCGCCGCGTCGTTGACAGGGGGCCGTCCGAACCGCTATTTTTCTGTTCTCTCTGCGCGTGGCGAGCCGCGCCTGCCGCCGCAGTTTCCACCCCGTGCCCGGTGGTGTAATGGCAGCACAGCACTCTTTGGAAGTGCTTGTGGAGGTTCGAATCCTCCCCGGGCAACTCCCCCGTCCTTCCGACCGCCCGATACCGCCCGCCGCGGGCCTCCGCGCGCAGGCTTTTTCTTTACGGACCCGACCGTCGAGCCCCCCTCATGGCGCTCTCGAACGACCTCCCGATCTCGCTGTTCGCCGGGCGCTCTAACCCGGCGCTCGCCCGAGCCATTGCGCGGGCGTACGGTCAGGAGTTGGGCGACGTCACGATCAAGAACTTCTCCGACGGCGAGATCTACGTCCGCTACGAGGAGTCCATCCGCGGGTCCGACCTCTTCATCATCCAGTCCACGCCGCCGCCGTCGGAGAACTGGATGGAGCTGATCTTCCTGGTTGACGCGGCGCGGCGGGCCAGCGCGGGGCGGATCACGGCCGTGATGCCGTACTTCGGCTACGCTCGGCAGGATCGGAAGGACCAGCCCCGCGTCTCGATCGCGTCGAAGGCCCTCGCCAACATCCTCACGACGACGGGCGTCGACCGGGTCCTGACGATGGACCTCCACGCCTCCCAGCTCCAGGGGTTCTTCGACATCCCCGTCGACCACCTCTACGGGTCGGCCGTCCTCATCGAGCACCTCCGCGAGCACGCGGCCGATGACCTCGTGGTCGTGGCCCCGGACGTCGGCTCGCTGAAGATGGCCCGCGCCTACGCCAAGCGGCTCCACGCCGACCTCGCCCTCATCGACAAGCGGCGGCCCCGGCAGAACGTGGCCGAGGTGATGAACATCATCGGCGACGTGAGCGGCCGCAACGTCCTCCTCCTCGACGACATGGTGGACACGGCGGGCACGCTCGTCTCCGCCGCCGCCGCCCTCCGCGAGGCCGGCGCGCTCGACATCCAGGCCGCGGCCACGCACGCGCTCCTCTCCGGCCCCGCCTACGAGCGGATCGAAGGCTCGGAGATCAGCAGCGTGCTCGTCACCGACACCGTGCCGCTGAACCGGACCTCGGAGAAGATCCGCGTCGTCTCCGTCGCCGAGCACTTCGCCGACGCCATCCACCGGATCTACGCCGACGAGTCCGTCTCCACCCTCTTTATCCCCTGACGCGAGGGGCGCGGGGCCCAGCCCGCCGCGCCCGTCCGCTGACTCTACTACCACCGACCGAACCCGAACGATCATGGACGCTATCAAGCTCGAAGTCAAGCCGCGCGAGACC
Organism: Rhodothermales bacterium; assembly: GCA_039944855.1. Lineage (NCBI taxonomy): Bacteria > Pseudomonadati > Rhodothermota > Rhodothermia > Rhodothermales > Rhodothermales bacterium. Next base: position 83,303 of record JBDUXZ010000013.1, read on the forward strand.
GGCAAGCGCGCCGCCAAAGAGATCCGCCGCGCCGAGGAGGTCCCCTGCGTCCTCTACGGGCAGCACACCGACCCCGTCCACTTCCGCGTCGGCGTGCTCGACATGCGCCCGCTCATCTACACGGCCGAGACCCACGTCGTCGCGATCGACGTCGACGGCGAGCACCACGAGGCGATCGTCAAGCACATCGACTTCCACCCCGTCACCGACGTCCCGATCCACGTCGACTTCCTCGCCCTCACCGCCGGTGAGACGATCGACATGACGATCCCGATCGTCACCGTCGGCACGGCGCCGGGCGTGAAGGCGGGCGGGCTCCTCTCGCAGCCGCTCAACGAACTCCAGGTCCGCTGCCTGCCGAAGGACATCCCCGGCCACATCGAGGTCGAGGTCGGCGAGCTGGAGATCGGCGACTCCGTCCACGTCTCGGACCTCACGGTCGAGAACGTCGAGATCCTCACCGACCCCAGCCGGACCGTGATCACGGTGACGGCGCCGCGCATCGAGGAGGAGCCCGAGGAGGAAGAGGGGCTGCTGCTCGAAGGCGAGCTGGCCGAGGGCGAGGAGCTGCCCGAAGGCGAGGAGGCCGAAGCGGGCGAGGACGAAGCCGAAGGCTAAACCCCCCGTCCCGTGCGCGACCCGCACGCCGACCCATTGCACGCTACGAGCAGGCCGGGAGGCCGCCCTTCGGGGTGCCTCCCTGGCCTGCTCGCGCGTCTGTGGCCTGTCTCCACCGCGCCCACCGATTCCGAACCCCCTGCGATGGCACGCGCTCGGCGGCTCATCATCGGGCTCGGCAACCCCGGCCCGAAATACGAAGCCACGCGGCACAACGCCGGCTTCCTCGTCGCCGACGCCGTCGCGGCCAAGACCGGCGTGGCGTTCGACGACAGCAGCGGGCCGTACGTGCTCGGCGCGGGCAGCTACCGCGGCACGCCCTTCGCCGTCGCCAAGCCGATGGACTTCATGAACCGGAGCGGCACGGCGGTGAAGAAGCTGATCGGCCGGTTCGGGCTGGAGCCCGACGACGTGCTCGTCGTCTACGACGACCTCGCGCTCGACCTCGGGCAGATCCGCCTGCGCGGGAAGGGCGGGGCCGGCGGCCACAACGGCGTGCAGGACATCATCGACGCCCTCAATTCGGCGAATTTTCCCCGGCTTCGCATCGGCATCGGCGCTAGCTTCCCACGCGGTCAGCAAGTCGACTTCGTGCTCGCGCCCTTCGCTGAGGAGGAGCGGCCCGTGATCGAGGGCGCCGTGGAAGACGCCGCCGAGGCCGCGCTCGTGTTCGCGAGGGAGGGCCTCGTCCCGGCGATGAACCGCTTCAACAGGAAGTAACGACCCGTACAGCGTAAGACGTGAGGGTGCCCGCCGAGCGCCTCGTCCCGGCACCCTCACGTCTTGCGCTTCACGTTTTCACCCCTCTCACCCGAACCCAACCCCGTTTCTCATGGAGCTTGAAACGTTAATCTCCTACTTCGTACCGATCGCGGGCCTGCTCGCCCTCGGCTACGCGTTCATCCGCGCCCAGTGGATCAGCAAGCAGCCCGTCGGCACCGACCGGATGGCCGAGATCGCCGGCGACATCGCCGAGGGCGCGCAGGCGTTCCTCCGCCGCGAGTACCGCGTGCTCGTGGTCTTCGTCGCCGCCGTCGCCGTGCTCCTCGCGTTCGCCAACATGGGCCGCGTGGACTCCTCGCCGCTGATCGCGCTCTCGTTCGTCGTCGGCGCGTTCTGCTCGGCGCTCGCCGGCTTCATCGGGATGCGCGTCGCCACGAAGGCGAACGTCCGCACCACGAACGCCGCGCGGACCGGCCTCGGCCCCGCGCTCAACGTCGCGTTCTCGGGCGGGCTCGTAATGGGGCTCTCCGTCGTCGGGCTCGGCGTGCTCGGGCTCAGCGTGCTCTTCCTCGTCTACCAGGGCATCTTCGTCGACGAACTGGGCGTGCCGAACATCGCGACCGTCATCAACGTGCTCGCCGGGTTCTCGCTCGGCGCCTCGTCGATCGCGCTCTTCGCGCGCGTCGGCGGCGGCATCTACACGAAGGCGGCCGACGTCGGCGCCGACCTCGCGGGGAAGGTCTACGAAGGCATCCCCGAGGACGACCCGCGCAACCCGGCGACGATCGCCGACAACGTGGGCGACAACGTGGGCGACGTGGCCGGCATGGGCGCCGACCTCTTCGAGAGCTACGTCGGCTCCATCATCGGGACGATGGTGCTCGGCGCGGCCTTCATCCCGACGCTCGTGGCCGAGGGCGGCATGCCGCTCGGCGCCGTGCTGCTCCCGCTCGCGCTCGCGGGCGTCGGCATCATCGTGTCCATCATCGGGTCGTTCTTCGTCAAGGTGAAGGAGGGCGGCAATCCGCAGCGCGGGCTCAACATCGGTGAGTTCGGCGCGGCGGCGATCATGGCGATCCTCTCGTACTTCATCATCGCCGCGATGCTGCCGGCCGAGTTCGAAGCGACGACGCCGATCGTCGGCCTCTTCAACTACTCGGCGCTGGGGATCTACTTCGCCGTGCTGATCGGGCTCGCCTCCGGCGTCGCGATCGGCCTCATCACCGAGTACTATACGGCGACGCACCGCGGCCCCGTGACGGGCATCGCGAAAGCGAGCGTGACGGGCTCGGCGACGAACATCATCTCCGGCCTCGGCGTCGGGATGTACTCGACGGGCGGCCCGACGATCGTGCTCGTGCTCGCCATCATCGGCGCCTTCAGCGCGGCGGGGCTCTACGGCATCGCGATCGCCGCGCTCGGCATGCTGTCGGTGACGGGCATCCAACTCGCCGTCGACGCTTACGGCCCGATCTCGGACAACGCCGGCGGTATCGCTGAGATGGCCGAGCTCCCGCCGGAAGTCCGCGAGCGGACCGACCTCCTCGACGCCGTCGGCAACACGACGGCCGCGATCGGCAAGGGCTTCGCGATCGGGTCGGCGGCGCTCACCGCGCTCGCCCTCTTCGCCGCGTTCATGCAGCAGGCGCAGATCGAGACGATCAACGTCGCCAACCCCATCATCCTCTCGGGCGTGCTGCTCGGGGCGATGCTGCCGTTCGTGTTCTCCGCGATGGCGATGAACGCCGTCGGCCGCGCGGCCGGCGACATGATCAAGGAAGTCGGCCGGCAGTTTGCCGAGATCCCCGGTCTCCGCGAGGGCACGGCGAAGGCCGACCACAAGCGCTGCGTCGACATCTCGACGAAGGCGGCCATCCGCGAGATGGTCCTCCCGGGCCTTCTCGCCGTCTCCGTCCCCGTCCTCATCGGGTTCATCGACAAGAACATGCTCGGCGGGCTCCTCGTCGGCGTGACGGTCACGGGCGTGCTCATGGCCATCTTCCAGTCGAACGCCGGTGGTGCGTGGGACAACGCGAAGAAGCGGATCGAGTCCGGCATCACGATCGACGGCGTCCACTACGGCAAGGGCACCGAGGTCCACAAGGCCGCCGTCGTCGGCGACACCGTGGGCGACCCGCTGAAGGACACGTCGGGCCCGAGCCTGAACATCCTCGTCAAGCTCATCGCGGTTGTGGCGCTCGTCATCGCGCCGCTCCTCGTGTGATAGTCTGAACTGGCGTAGGGCGACCGGCCGGTCGCCCCGACTACCGGAGCCCGGTCCCGCTACCTGCGGGGCCGGGCTCGTGCGTTTTTTCCGCTCCACCCCTCCCGTTGTGCGTATCAGGCGCGATTTATATATTCGGATTTATCAGTAACTAACCTTGTTGTGTCATGAAAAAGATTGTCAGGTGGGGCGGAATCGTGTTCGGAGGGCTGCTGCTGACGATCCTCCTCGTCGGCGGCGCGATGTACGTCGTCGGGGGATCGAACCTCGGGCGGACGTACGACGTGCCGACGCTCGCGTCGCTGGACGTCCGGGCGGACTCGGCGCACCTCGCGCGCGGCGCGCACCTCGCCACCATCTACGGCTGCAACGATTGCCACGGCGAGAACTTCGCCGGGCAGGTGATGGCCGATGCGCCGCCGTTCCGCATCGTCGCGTCGAACCTGACGGCGGGCGCGGGCGGCCTCGGCGCGCGCTACTCGGTGGCGGACTGGGACCGGACCGTGCGCCACGGCGTGAAGCCGGACGGCCGCTCCGTCTTCGTCATGCCGTCGGCCGCGTTCCACCGCGTCGCCGACCGCGACATGGAAGCGCTCATCGCGTACCTCCAGACGATCCCGCCCGTCGACAACGTGCTGCCGCCGACCGAATTCAAGCCGGTCGGCCGGATCATGGCTGCGACGATGGCCGAGGACCTCGCCTTCGAGGTGCGCTCGGAGCCGGCCCGCGCCGACCGGCCCGAGCCCGGCGTGACGGTCGAGTACGGCGAGTACCTCGCCGGGGTCTGCGCGTATTGCCACGGGGACGACATGGAAGGCATGCTGGAGCCACCGGGCCCGCCGGGGATGATCCCCGCGCCGTCGCTCGTCGCCACCGGCGGGTGGTCGCTCGAAGCGTTCGAGCACACGCTGCGGACGGGCGAACGGACCGACAAGGCCGATATCGACCCCGAGTTCATGCCGCTCGCGCTGACGAGGCCGATGACCGATGAGGAGATCCGTGCGCTCCACGCCTACTTCGCCTCGCTGTACGCATCCCGCGCCGGTGCCTGACCACGCGGACGGCCTGACCACGCGGAGGGATCGCAGTGGCGACGCGGCGGGATGCAGCGAAAACGCATCGGCATGCGGATCGGAATGGCGCTACCTTTGGGGACGGACACGTCTTCACTCGCTCTCACGTCCCTATGGCTGCACCGTCAACCCCGTCGCCCGTCGCCTCGGCTCCCACGCCGCCCGCTGAGGCCCCGCCCTCGGCTGCGGCCGTGAAGCGCCGTCGCTGGGTGCTCCTCGGCATCGCCGGGTTCTTCCTCCTCCTCGCGTTCTTCAGCGCGCTCGACCCCTTCGGCGAGAAGGGGTACGTCGGCATCTCGCACGGCGACCACACGCACTATGTCCCCGAGGACCGGGACCCTGACGTGTCGATCTCGAACTTCCCCGGCACGCCACCCGGCCCGAACGAGCGGATCCTGCCCGACGGCCGCGTGGTGCCCCGCGAGTAGCGCGGACCGTGCCGGGGCCGAGCGGTCCCGGTTAGCCGTCGGCGTCGGCTAGGAGCACGGCCACGACGCTGCCGTGCTCGCCGGGTTCGATGTCGAGCCGCGCGCCGATGAGGGCGGCGCGGTACCGCATCGTGCGGAGCCCGAGCCCGGACGACTGCTGGATCATCGCCGGGTCGATGCCGATGCCGTCGTCGGTGATCGTGAGGCGGAGGCCCTCGCCGCTGCGCGCGAGCGCGATCTCGATCTCGGACGGGGCGGCGTGCTTGACGGCGTTGTTGACGGCCTCCTGCGCGATGCGGAAGAGGTGGGTGGCCGCCACGTTATCGGCCACGCCGACGTCGCCATCCGTGCGGAGCCAGCAGGCGACGTCGAAGACGCGCTCGGTCTGGTCGGCGAGTTGTTGGAGCGCGTCCATCAGCCCCTCGGCCTGCACGTCCACGGGCGAGAGGAGGCGCGAGAGGTCGCGCATCTCGGCGAGCGCACGGTTGATAAGGTCGGTGAGTTGGCTGGCGGCATCGGCCTCGGGCCGGTCCCCGGCCGTGAGGCGCTGGGTGAGGACCTGGCCGAGGAACGCCGCGCCCGTGAGCTGCTGCCCGAGCTCGTCGTGGAGGTCCTGCCCGATCCGGCGGCGCTCGAGCTCGGCCGCCTCGATCACCTCGCGCTCCAGCCGCTTCCGCTCCGTCACATCGAACCCGATGCCGAGGATGCACGTGAGCCCGCTGATCTCGATGAGCTCGGCCGAGACGAGGACGTCGCGGAGGACGCCGTCTTTGGTGTGGATGACGAATTCCACCGCACTCGCGCTGCCCGTCGTCTCGAGCTGGGCGGCGTGGGGAATGGCCGGCGTGCCGTCGGGCATGATCCCGAGTTCCTCGGCGGTCCGGCCGAGGAGCTCGTCGCGGGAGAAGCCGGTGAGGGCGCAGTAGCTCCCGTTGACGTCGAGGAACCGGTTCTCGTGGAACGTCGAGATCGTCATGGCGACGGGGGCGGCGTGGAACGCCTTCGCGAAGCGCTCCTCGCTCTCGCGGAGGGCGCGCTCGGCCGCGTCGCGCTCGGCCACGTCGCGGACGTGGAGCAGCAGGGCCTCTTGCCCGCCGTACGTGACCCGGTCGGTCCGCACCTCGACGGGGACGACGAGGCCGTCGGCGGTGTAGCTGTGGCTCTCGAGGAGGGAGGTGTCCCCGCGCGCGAGCCGCTCGAAGTCGGCCTGCGCTCGCTCGCGGTAGGCGGGAGGGACGAGCTCGCCGAGGTCGCGGCCGATGAGCCACTCCCGCGTCGTGTTGTGGAGGCGGGCGGCGGCGGGGTTCACGTCGAGCACGACGCCGTCGAGGCTCTCGACGAAGATGGCGTCGGGCGAGCCCTCGAACAGCCCGCGGAAGCGCTCCTCGCTCTCGCGGAGGGCCCGCTCCGCTTCTTTCTGCTCGGTGACATCGCGGATCGTCACCGTGAGCCCGTCGCCGAGTTTGACGGCGGTATGCTCAAACCATCCTTTGACGGGGCCGGCCGTGTAGTAGCGGAGGCCGCGCGAGGGCTTCCCAGTCTCGATGACGCCGACGAAATCGTCGAAGTACCCGCTCGCACGGATGCCCGGCAGCGTCTCGCTGAGGCGCGCGCCGAGGAGGTCCGCCGCGTTCTGCCGGGCGAGGGCGGCGGCGGCGGGGTTCGCGACGAGCCACACGAGGTCCTCGATCTGGCCGTCCGCGCCGCGCAGGGCTTCGAACGCCGTGATCCCGTCGAGCGACGAGAGGAGGACGCCGGCGAGGAGCTGCTCGGACTGCTCGATCTGTTCCTGCGCCCGCTTCTGTTCGGTCACGTCGCGGACGACGCCGAGCCCACCGACGACGGCACCCTCGGCGTTGCGGAGGGGGGTGTAGCGGGCCTCGTAGAACCCCGAGCGTCCGGTCTCGGGGATGGTGTAGGGCCGGTTCTGCGAGGTCAGGTGCTTGCCGTCGAGCGCCGCCTGCTGGTAGATCGTCTCGCCGGATTCCTCGAGGAAGGGGAAGACCTCGGCGGCGACGCGGCCGAGGACGTCGTCGCGGCCGAGCCCGGAGATCCGCTCCATTCCGGCGTTCCACGCGGTGTAGCGGTGCGCCGTGTCGATGGCGAGGATGCCGTCGTGCGAGCTCTCGATGAGCAGCTCGGACCACGCCTTCTGCTCGCGGAGCGCGTCCTCGGCCGCCTCCCGCTCCAGCGCCGTCCCCACCCACTGCGCGAGGAGGGCGACGAGCTCGCGGTCGCCGTCGGAGAACGGCTCGGCACGGGGCGTCGCGCTCGTGAAGTTCAGCGTGCCGCGGACGGCCCCGCCCACGCGGACCGGCGCGCCGGCGTAGCACTCGATGTCGAAGGCGTCGCGGCACGGGTGGCCCCGGTGCGCGGAGGCGCTGAGCTGCCCGATCATCAGCGGCTTCTCCCCCGTCAGCGTGATCGCGCACGGCGTCTCGCCGACGGCGAACGTCTGCCCCGGCTCAAGCCCGGTGCCGGGGGCGTAGCAGCGCTCGACGGTGTACGTGTCGCCCTCGATGTGGCTGAGGATGCCGACGTCGAGGCCGAGGAGGTCCGTCGTGAGGTGGAGCGCGCGGTCGATCTGCTCCCCGACGTCGTCGGCGGGCTGGGAGATCACGTCGTAGAGGAGGCGGAGGCGGGCCTCGCTCTCGCGCAGCGTCCGCGTCCGCGCTGCGACGCGCTCTTCGAGGTGGTCTATCGCCTCGATCCGGTCGACGGCCGAGGCCACGGCGTTCGCGACGGATTGGAGGAAGCGGGCGTCGGCGGCGTCGAAGGCCTCCGGCGTGCGGCTGTGCGTGCCGAAGACGCCGAACGGCGCGTCGAGCCCGCCGATGACGACGCTCACGCCGCTCGCCACGCCGTGGTCGGTGAGGAGGGCGGGGCCCTGGAAGCGCGTCTCCCGGTCCATGTCCCCGACGAGGACGGGCTGGTCTACGGTGAGCGTGTAGCCGCCCTGCGAGCCCGCGTCCGTCGGGACGGTCGCGGTGCCGGTGAGGCCCGGTTGCCACCCGATGCCGGAGCGGAGGAGGAGGGTTGCCTCGCCGTCGGCGCTGGCGGGCTGGAGCTCGAGCACCTTCGTGAAGTCCGCCCCGAGCGCCTCGTGGACGACGGCGACGGCGCGGTCGAAGAGGGCTTGCGTGTCCGTCTCGGTGAGGGCGTAGAGGCCGAAGGCGGCGAGCGCGGTCTGCCGGCCCGCCTCGACCTCGCGCACGGCCTCGGCCTCCTTCCGCTTGGTGATGTCGATGATGCCGCCGACGAAGCGGGCGACCTCCCCGCTCTCGTCGCGGTGGGGGACGCCGCGCGCCCAGATCCAGCGGAGCGCGCCGTCGGCCCGGTGGATGCGGCCCTCGAAGTGCCACTCGGTCCCGGCGGCGATCGCGGCGTCGAAGCTCTGGCTGATCGAGTCCCGGTCGTCGGGGTGGACGTGGTCGAGGAACTGCTCGTAGGTCCACGCCGGGAGCGGCTCGGCGTAGCCGAAAATCGCGTCGTGGCGCGGGGAGCGGACGGCCTCGCCGGTCCGCACGTCGAGGTCCCACGTCCCCATCTCCGCCGCGTCGACGGCGAGGCGGAGGCGCTGCTTGTTGGCGCGGAGGGCGTCCTCGGCGAGTTTCCGCTCGGTGACGTCGGCCGCCATCGAGACGACGAGCCGCCGCCCCTGCCCGTCCGTGCCGACAGGGGAGGAGGAGAACTGCCAGACGCGCTCCTCCCCGTCTTTCGTGCGGACGCGGTACTCCCCCTCCTCCACCCGGGTGTCGAGTGCGTAGAGCCGGTCGATGTGGCCCGCCACGCTGACGGCGCGTTCTCCGTAAGCGCGCTCGGTCCAGGCATCGAGCGTGGGGATATCCTCGGGGGCATAGCCACTCAGCTCCGTCAGCGCCCGGCTGATCTGGAGGATCTCCCCGTCCTCGGCGTGGAGCAGGATGGGGAAGGGCGCGTCGGCGATCACCCGGCGGAACCGGGCCTCGCGGCGGTTCGCGGTCTCTTCGGCCTCGACGCGGCGCGAGATGTCGAGGAACGTCGCCACCACCCCGTCGACCTGCTCGGCAGCCGTGCGGTAGGGGACGATGCGGGTGAGGAAGCGGCGGCCGTCGTCGGCCTCGACCTCGCGCTCCACCGCGTCGAGCGTCTCGAGGACGCGCCGGGCGTCGTCGATGAAGGCGGGGTAGGCGACGTTCCGGGTGAGGTGGCCGATGGGCCGCCCGCGGTCGGTGGGGAGGACGTTGAAGAGCTCGCGGAGGCGGGGCGTGGACCGCGTGATGCGGAGGTCGCGGTCGAGGAAGAGCGTCGCGACGTCGGTGGAGTCGATGAGGTTTTTGAGGTCGGCGTTCGTGTGACCCAACTCCTCGATCTTCGTCTTGAGCTCGTGGTTGACGGTGACGAGTTCCTCGTTCACGCTCTGGAGCTCTTCGCGCCCGGTCTCCAGTTCCTCGCTCGTGCTCTGGAGCTCCTCGTTCATCGAGAGGAGCTCCTCGTTCGACGCCTTGAGTTCCTCGTTGCTCGTCTCGTATTCCTCGATCGTGCTCTGGAGCCGGGCCTTCGTCCGTTCCAGCTCAGCTTCCAGGGGTTCGAGCGCGGGCGGCGCCGCGCCGTCGGTGGGCGGCGTGGCCTCCACCGCGACGGGCTCCTCCTCGAACACGACCTGGACGAGGCCCTCCGCCCCGTCCCGCTCGCCGAGGGGGCGGACGGTGAGGACGACGTGGGCGGGCTCCCCATCGAGGCGGGTGCGAATGCGGAGGCGTTCCGTCGTCCGCCCGCGCTCGGCGGCGTGGAAGAGGGCGGTGCGGAGCTCGGGCCGGAGCCCGGTGCGGACGACCTTGAGGAGGTCGCTCGTGGGACGGCCGGGGGCGAAGGCGAGGTAGCGGCTGACGTCGCCGGCGACGTGGAGGATCTCGTGCCTCGGGTTGACGAGCACGCTCGGCGGGACGTGGTGCGCGAGGAGGAGCCGCTGGTGGAGGTCGTCGAGGGAGGCCGGGGGCGGCTCGGGGACGGGCGCTTCCGGCGGCTCGGCGGGCTCTCGGAGGGGCGTTGCCGGGAGGGAGGGCGTGATGGGGAACCGAGGGCGGGGCGCCACGCCGCGCGCCCGGAACAGCCGCTGCTTCTTGTCGAGCGTCGTGAAGAAGTCCCGCGTGCCCTCCACAGACTCCGACGTGCCGAGGAACAGGAAGCCGGGCGTGCGGAGGGCGTAGGCGAAGAGCTCGAAGATCCGCTGCTGCGTGCCCCGCTGGAGGTAGATGAGGAGGTTGCGGCAGGAGACGAGGTCGAGGTTGGAGAACGGCGGGTCCTTGAGGAGGTTGTGCGAGGCGAAGAGCACGCGCTCGCGGAGGTGCTCGCTCACGCGGTACGCCCCGGCCTCGCGTTCGAAGAACCGTTCGAGCCGGTCGGGCGAGACGTCGGCCGCGATCGTCTCGGGGTAGACGCCGGCGCGGGCGAAGGCGAGCGCGCCTTCGTCGATGTCCGTGGCGAAGACCTGGAGCGCGGGCGGGGCGTCGAGGCGGGCGGCGTACTCGCTGAGGAGGATCGCGATGGCGTAGGCCTCCTCGCCCGTGGCGCAGCCCGGCACCCACACGCGCACCTGCGCCCCGGCGCGCTTCCCCGCGAACATCGCCGGGATGACCTCCCGTTCGAGCGCGGCGAAGGCCTCGGGGTCGCGGAAGAAGTTGGTGACGGAGATGAGGAGGTCTTGGAGGAGGGCCTCCACCTCGCGGGGGGCGGTGCGGAGTGCGCGGGCGTAGGCGCGGAGGTCGGCCGCGCCCGTGACCTGCATCCGCCGGCCGATCCGGCGGAGGACGGTCGTCTGCTTGTAGCGCGAGAAGTCGTGGCCGGTGCCGGCGCGGAGACGGGCGAAGATCTGCGCGAGCGCCTCGCTGTCGGGCTCGGAGAGCGACTCGGGGAGGGGGGGGAGGGGCTGCCCCCGCTGCCGGAGTTCGACGAGCCGGCCGCCGAGCTCTCGCGCCGGGAGGACGACGTCCACGAGCCCGGTGCCGACGGCGCTGCGCGGCATCCCATCGTACTCGGCGTCGGTGGGGTCCTGCGCGGCGGTGAGGCCGCCGACCTCCTTCAGCTTCTTGAGCCCGAGCGTGCCGTCACTTCCGGTCCCCGAGAGGACGACGGCGACGGCGCGCTCGCCCTGGTCCGCCGCGAGCGAGCGGAAGAAGTCGTCGATGGGCGCGCGGTGGCCGTGGGGGCGCGCGGGCTCGTCGAGGCGGAGGACGCCGTCCCGAATGGAGAGGGCTTTGCCGGGGGGGATGACGTAGACGCTACCCGGCTCGGCGCGGACCCCGTCCTCGACCTGGATTACGCGGAGCGCCGTGTGGTTCTGGAGCAGTTCGGCGAGCTCGCTCTCGTGGTCTGGCGCGAGGTGCTGCACGAGGACGAACGCCATGCCCGGCGCCCCCGGCAGTCCGGCGAAGAACTCGGCGAACGCCTTGAGCCCCCCCGCCGACGCGCCGACGCCGACGATCGTGAAAGCGGCCCGCGCCGCCGTGCTGTCGGCGGTTTCGGGAGAGGGGTCGTCGGGTCGGTTAAGCTCCACGTCGACACGTAGTTGGGGGCGTCAGGCGTACGGCGGCAGCGCTGCGGGCCTGAATCGGTGATGGGGGAGGGGCGCGGCCGAGGGCGTCGAGGCCGAGCGAATCTGCCGCAAGATCGTATTATACGACCCTGCGGCCCTCCTCACGCCGCCGGGCGCGCGTGGTTTCCCCCGCAGGGGAACGGGCCCGGATCGCCACTCCCGTGCCGCCGACCACGCATCCGCCGGAGGCCCGGCAGCGGCGGGTGGAGCCTCTTCCTTACCCTTGTCCTCCTCGCCCCGACGACCATGCTTCGCCTCCTGCTCCTGTCCGTCGCGCTGCTCGCTTTCGTCCCGGCCTCGGCACAGCCTGTCGATGACGCGCCACCCGCCGACGAGGCCCGCTACGTCCTCGCGATCCACGGCGGGGCGGGCGTGATCGAGCGCGGCAGCATGACGCCGGAGCGCGAGGCCGCCTACCGCGCCGCGCTCGAAGAGGCCCTCCGCGCCGGCCATGCCGTCATCCAAAACGGCGGCTCGGCCCTCGACGCCGTCACGGCCGCGATCCCGCTCCTCGAAGACTCGCCGCTCTTCAACGCCGGGCGCGGCGCCGTCTTCACGAGCGAGGGCACGGTCGAACTCGACGCCTCGATCATGTCGGGCGAGACGCTCGCCGCCGGGGCCGTGGCCGGCGTGAAGCACATCAAGAACCCCATCCGCCTCGCCCGCCTCGTGATGGAAGCCTCCCCGCACGTGATGATGACGGGCGACGGGGCCGAGGCGTTCGCCGCTCAGCACGACGTGGAGACGGTTCCGAACGAATATTTCTACACCGAATCGCGCCGCGAAGCGCTCGACCGCGTGCAGGAGCGCGAGCGCAACGCCTCCGGCGATGCCGGGCGCACGCCTGAGGCGTGGCAGATGACCGGCACCGTCGGGGCCGTCGCCCGCGACCAGCGCGGCCACCTCGCCGCCGCGACCTCCACCGGAGGCATGACGAACAAGCGCTTCGGCCGCGTCGGCGATGCGCCCATCCCCGGAGCCGGCACGTACGCCGACGACCGGACGTGCGCCGTCTCCGCGACCGGCCACGGCGAGTACTTCATCCGCCTTGCCGTCGCGCACGACGTCTCGGCGCGGATGATGTACCTCGGGGAGTCCGTCGCCGAGGCGTCCCGCGCCGTCATCCACGAGCGGCTCGGCGAGCTAGGCGGCACGGGCGGCGTGATCGCGATTGACGGCGAGGGCCGCGTGGCGATGCCGTTCAACACCCCGGGCATGTTCCGCGGCACGATTGACGCCGACGGGAACGTGACGGTCGAGATCTACCGCGAGGGATGAGCTACGACCTCGACACCGCCGCCGCCCACCTCGCCTCGGCTGACCCCGTGATGGCGCGGCTCGTCGACATCGTCGGGCCGTGCCGGCTGGAGTTCGCCCGGCTCGACAACCCGTTCCAGTCGCTCCTCCGCGCCATCGTCTTCCAGCAGCTCTCCGGCAAGGCCGCCGCGACGATCCACCGCCGCCTCCTCGACCTCTTCCCCGGTGAGCACCCCGACCCCGACGAGATCCTCGACACGTCCGACGACACGCTCCGCTCGGTCGGCCTCTCCCGCGCCAAGACCGCCGCCGCCAAAGACCTCGCGGGGCGGACGCTGGACGGGACCGTGCCGCCGCGCGACGTCCTCCTCACGATGGACGACGCCGAGATCGTGGCCCGGCTGACGCTCGTGCGCGGCGTCGGACCGTGGACGGTCGAGATGCTGCTGATCTTCCAGCTCGGCCGGCCGGACGTGCTGCCGGTGACGGACCTCGGCGTGCGCAACGGGGTGCGCCGGGCGTACGGGCTCGACGACCTCCCCGCGCCGAAGGAGCTGCGGGCGTTCGGCGAGCGGTGGGCGCCGTACCGGAGCGTCGCGAGCTGGTACCTCTGGCGCGCCGCCGACCTCGTGGAGTGGACGGCACCGATGCCGGGCCGCGGGGGAAAAGGGCTCGGCGAGTTGCGCCGATAGGCGCGCGGTGTCTATGGTAGCCCCGTCACCAACCCCCGAACCGATGAACCGTACGTGGATGCAGAGCGCCCTCCTCGCGGCGATGCTCTGGGCGCTCGGGCCGCAGGCGCAGGCGCAGGCCATCGACACCCTCTTCACGTGGCAGACGTACGACGCCGAGGGGGTCACCCACATCCGCGTTTTCCCCTCGGACGATGAGGACCGGCCCATCACGGCCGTCGTCGACGAGCTCGCCGAGAACCGCGCCGGGGCCGTCACCGACGACGTCCGCTACTTCGTCGACACCTTCGGGCGGGCGTTCGGGCTCGACCCGACGGAGATCACGTTCGTCTTCCGATTCTCCGGCCTGAGCTTCAGCGCCGACGGCACCGACGACAAGCAGATCCTGCTCCGCGCCACGTTCAACCGCACGAAGGCCGGCAACCTCGGCTCGCCGTCGTGGCGCCTCATCTCGCGCGACGAACTCGCCGAGCTGACCGACCGGGCACTTTACTGAGGCTGGCGGGCGTGCACGCAGCTTCGCTCGGTATCCATTTGCCAGACCCGAGTTGCGCCCTCGCCCTCTGTCATCCCGAACGCAGTGAAGGATCTGCCTTCGAGGCGTCTCGCGGCGGGGGAGACCCTTCGCGCTGCTCAGGATGACAGGAAAGGGGGACGGTGCGTTTCCGCTGGTTGCCACGCAGTCTCTCACATCTTGACAAAAAGGATCATTTGGCCGGCCGCGCCGTGTAACACCTTCGCATTTCTGTCGCAACAAACGACACTGAGGATTTCGCATGGCAGGCATCTCCACGTTGAACGGCGAGGCGCGAGAGCTCGAACTCGACAAGCTCTCCGAGGACGTCTCCATCTCCAAACAGACCCTCGTCCGCTGGGCCGACCGCGGCCTCATCGATGCTGAACTGGACTGGGCGATCTCGGACGACAACGAGGAACTCCGCCTCATCCGCATCACGCCGCGCTCGCTGGAGTTCCTCGAAGGCTTCGCCGAGGAGTACCGCGACGACACGGTGAGCCGGACCGAGGCCCGCCGCATCCTCAAGATGATCGACCGGAGCCAGGTGCAGAAGCTCCTCCGCCAGGGCGATCTCACATCGCGGAAGGTGGACGACGAGACGCGCGTGGTGATCGGCAGCGTCGAGGACTACCTGATGGGGCTGGAGAGCGACGACGAGGACGAGGCGTAGCGTTCGGAGGCGGCCTTTCGTGGGGCGGGTGTTACCTCGCCGCCCGACGGCTCGGCTTGCTATGGGGGGTGCCCCCCGCCGTATACTCCCGCCTCCTTTTCACTCTCCCCTCTGCCATGCTCTCTCGTTTTGCCCCCCGTCTGTTCGCCGTCGCGCTTTGCGGCGCGCTCGCCCTCTCCGTCCTCCCCGGCTGCGACACCACCGATCCGATCCCGCCCGCGGATACGACAGAGGTGACGGGGACTTACGACTTTACCCTGTTTCGCTTCAACCCGGATCCCCAGTTCGTACCGGATGCCGTCGTGTTGGACACGCTGAACCAGGAGCGGACGAGCGTCGAACTCCTCGATAGCGGCCAGTTCCAGTTCCGGTACCGCGTGGTGGGTGGGCTCGACAACATCATCAACGGCACGTTCACGGTGACGCGGGACGAGGTCACCCTCACGTTCGAGAGCGGAAACGAGGCCCGGCTTCAGCGGCTTCTGCTGGATTCCACGCTGCAGTTCGACCGCGCGGACTCGGAGACGCTGACGCTGAGCCGGACGAAGCGCGTCGACCTCGAAGCATACTCCGAGGTGTACCGGAACACCGGCGGGCTCGATCTCACGGACGTGCGTGGTCTGCTCGAAGTGAACCTGAACCGCCGGGGCCGCTGACGTGGAGGCGGCGTTGCCGAGTCCGGCGTCGTGGAGCGCACGCGCACGCGGGCTGATCCGCATCGCGCGTCCGCTGAACGTGGTGATGTTCTTCGCAGGCGTCGCGCTCGGCGGCCTTCTCGCGGCCGGACCGAGCGCGTTCGTCGGAAGTGAAGGGCGGGCCCTCG
The DNA here is from genome assembly GCA_039944855.1 of Rhodothermales bacterium. Lineage (NCBI taxonomy): Bacteria > Pseudomonadati > Rhodothermota > Rhodothermia > Rhodothermales > Rhodothermales bacterium. Next base: position 98,902 of record JBDUXZ010000013.1, read on the forward strand.
CCCTCGCCACCGCGAGCGCGGCGCTCATCGGCGCGGGCGCGAACGCGATCAACGACGTGTTCGACGTGGAGATCGACCGGGTGAACCGGCCGGACCGACCGCTGCCTGCGGGCGTGCTCTCGGTTGGGGCGGCCCGCGTGTTCTGGGGACTCACGTCCGGCGCCGGCGTGGGGTTGAGCGCGTGGCTTTCCCCGCTGCACGTCGCGATTGCCGTCGGTTCGGTGGCGCTGCTCTACGGCTACAGCGCGCGGCTGAAGCGGACGGCGCTGTTCGGCAACCTCGCCGTCGCGGCCGTGCTCGGCCTCGCGATCCTTTACGGCGGCCTCGCCGTGTCTCCGGCCGCGTGGTCGGTGCCGCTCCTCGGCGCGGCGTTCGCCTTCGGCTCGACGCTCGCGCGTGAGGTGGCGAAGGACATCGAAGACGCCGTCGGTGATGCGACGGGCGGGGCACGGACGTTGCCGCTCGTCGCCGGGCCGCAGATTGCGGTGTGGGTGGCGGTGGCGGCGGTGGGCGCGACGCTGGCGTCCTTCCCGCTCGCGCTCGTGGCGGGGCTGGGCGCGGACTTCTTCGCGCTGGGGCTCCCAGCCGCTGGGCTCCTGCTGGCAGCGGCGTGGGCCCTCCTCGGCGCGCCGAACGCGCTGCTGCGCCGCCGGGCGGGCAGGGCGAGCGCGCTTCTCAAAGCGGCGATGGTCGCGGGCATCCTCGCGCTCGCCGCCGCCCGATTAGTCGACGGAACGTGGTAAGTTGCGGGCCGGCGCGGTTGGACGAGGGGAGCCGTACTCCCTCAGGCGCCCTCCTTCGGCATTCTTTCACGCCTCCGAGGGGCGTGCCCTGTGACTTCGGGCGCGCGGTCGGCGGCTCATAGCACGGACGCCCCCTACGGGGCGACGCAATCCCCATGCAAGCTTTCGATTCGGATGCCGTCCTCCGGGCGCAGGCAGGCGACGACGGGGCCCGCGAGCGACTGCTCCAGGCCCTCGAGCCGATCCTGCGGCGGTTCTTCCTGAGCCGCATCGGCGGTCGGCCCGACGTAGACGACCTCGTGCAGAATACCCTCCTCCGCGTGCATACCGGCCTCGAAGCGCTCCAGAATCCGGCGCGGCTCAAGGCGTTCTCGATGAAGGCCGCCGTGTTCGAACTGCAGGACTTCTACCGGGGCCGCTACAGCGGGCGCGAGTACCTCTACGACCCCGAACGCCCGCCGGCCGACCCCGGCGGCACGGAGTCGACGGGCCTGCGGGTGGACCTCGAACGTGCGCTCGACGTGCTCACGCCGAAGGCCCGCCGCATCATCGAACTGCGCGAGATGGGGTACCAATACAAAGACATCGCGGACATGGTGGACACCACCGAAGCCGCCGTGAAGATGCAGGTCAAGCGCGCCTTCGAGCGGCTGCGCAGCGAGCTCCTCGCGCTCGTGATCGGCCCCCTATCCCTCCTGCTCGGCTGACCGACCCACCGAACGACCTGATGAACGACTCCTACGACTCCCTCTTCGAGGCGCTCGACCCCGCCGAGAGCGAGGCCCTCCGCCACGCCCTCGGCGACGACGCGAGCACGGCCGACGCGCTCGCGCTCTGGACCGCGCTCCGCGCCCGGCTCGGCGCCGACCTCCGTCGCGCTCTCCCCGACTTCGACCTCCTCGTGCTCTACGCCATCGGCGAGGCCGACCCCGCCACGCTCGCGCCGGAGGAAGAGGCCCGGCTGATCGCGGCCCGCCCGTCGCTGGAGCGCGCGATCGCCGCCCACCCCGCGCTCGACGACGTGGTCCGCCGCATCCGTGCCGATCACGCGGCGTTCGACGCGGCGTGGGAGGCGGAGCCGGCACCCGCCCCGGCGACCGTGCGGGAGGAGATCGGAATGCGGAAGCGCGCCGAGGACCGGGCGCCCGAGCGACCGCGCGCGGCGCGGCGGTGGGCGTGGCGCTCGGCGGTGGCCGTCGCTGTCGTCGCGTTCGCCGCGATCATGGTGTTCATCCTGCAGCGCGACGCCGGGTTCGAGACGTACGACACGGCAGCCGACGAGACCCGCACGGTCACGCTCGACGACGGCTCGACGGTGATGCTGGCGGCGTCCTCGCGGTTGATGGTCGAGACCGAAGACGACGGCGAGCGCCGCGTCCGCCTCGCGGGCGAGGCTCTGTTCGAGGTCGTGCCGAGCGACGAGCCCTTCGTCGTCGAGACGGCGACGGCGCTGACGACGGTGCTAGGGACGACGTTCGGCGTGGACGCGAACGAACTGGAGACCGAAGTCGTCCTCGCGAACGGCTCGGTGAAGGTGGCGACGCGGGTCGACCCCGAGCAGTCGGTGCGGCTGGAGCCGGGGCAGCGGAGCCGTGTCGTCGGTGGGCAGGCACCCGAGCCGCCGGCGCGGGCCGACGTGGTGGCGTCGCTCGCGTGGACGGGCACGTGGTACTTCCACAACGCCCCGGCCGACGAGGTCGCCGAGCGGTTCAGCGCGCACTACGGTGTCCCGATCATGCTCGACCCGTCGCTCGCGTCGGTCCGCGTCGGCGGGGCGTACTCGGCGGACCGGCCGGCCGAGGAGTCGCTGCAGGCGCTCGCCGTCTCGCTCGGCGCTCAGGTCGAGCCCGACGCGGCGGGCGGCTACCGCATCGTTCCGGCGGGCCGCTGACCCCCCGCCCCGTTCGCATCGCCCGATGGGCTCAGCGCTCACGGGGCGGTCCCTGCCCTTCAAGGGGGACAGTTTGGTGAAGCCGGGAGCGCAGCGACCGCGAATCAAACGGGGGGTCCGAGTGCGGCGGGGGTCGCAAGGCCATAATCGAGCGGTCGAAGCGTTATCGTGAAGCTGGTGTGGCCGCCGGGTCCGCCTGCAACTCTGCGTTCCGCCTCTCGTTCACCGCCTCATGCGCCGTCCGTCCCTCGTCCTGCTGCTCTGGGCCGCCGTGGCCGTGTTCACGGCGCCGGAGGCCACGGCGCAGACGATCCGGCTGACGGCGGAGCGGACGCCGCTCGAAGCCGTGCTCCAACAGCTCGCCGCGCAGACCGGCATCGACGTCGTGTACGCGCAGCGGCTCGTCGAGGGCCGCGCCGTCACCGGGCGCTACCTCGGCGACGATCCCGAGCAGGCGCTCGCCACGATCCTCCGCGACAGCGGGCTCCGCGCTGAGCGGCTCCGGCCGGGACAGTACGTCGTCGTCAGCGCGTACCCGACGCCGGGGCTGGAGCCCGAGCCGTACTACGGCACGCTGCGCGGGACCGTCGTCGACGGCGAGACGAACGAGGTGCTGCCGGGCGCGCACGTCGTGCTCATCGGGCTCGGGCTCGGGACGGCGACGAACCCGGCGGGCTACTTCGCGCTGCCGGGCCTGCCGGCGGGGGCGTACCGCGTCCGCGTGTCGTACATCGGCTACCGGACCGTCGAGCGCGAGCTGTCAGTCTATCCCGAGTCCGAAGAGGTGCCGCCGACGGTGCGATTGCTGCCGCAAGTCGTCGTCGGGGGTGAGGCGATCGTGGAGGGGACAGAGGGCGAGCGGAGCGATCTCTTGCCCGTGCCCGGCAGCGACGCCGTCGACGTCCGGCACGCCGCCGCGATCCCCGCTTTCCTCGGCGAGAGCGACCTGTTTCAGGCACTCGAATGGCTGCCCGGCGTGGGCCGCGCGGGCGAGGCCGGCGGCGAACTCGTCATCCGCGGCTCCGACTCCCACTTCAACCGCTACCTCCTCGACGGTGCTCCGATCATCCACCCGTGGCACACCTTCGGGCTGTTCTCGACATTCCAGACCGAGGCGCTCAAGAGCGTCCGGCTCTACAAAGGCTCGTTCCCGGCCGAGTACGGCGGCGGGCTCTCGTCCGTGCTCGACGTGGAGATGAAAGACGGCGACCGGGACGACGTGGCGGGCACGGCGTCGCTGAGCCCCGTTGCGCTGCGGGCGGTGGGGGAGATCCCGCTCGGGCGCGGGGCCTCGCTGATGCTCTCCGGCCGGCGGAGCTACCTCGACCTCCTGTTCTCGCCGCGCGTGCAGGCGACCTCGTCGGCGCTCTTCCTCGACGAAGGCGAGGCCGCGCCTGAAGCGCAGCAGGACTTGGGCTACTACTTCTTCGACGTGGGCGCCAAAGTCACGCTCCGGCCATCGCAGTTCCACCGCCTCTCGCTGAGCTATTACGAGGGTGGCGACGACCTCAACGCGGATGTGCCGTTCGTCTCGCTCATCGAGCCGGTGCGCCCCGCGGCGGCGCTCGGGGGCCCGCTCGGGCTCCGGTTGAACTACGGCTGGGGCAACCGCGTGCTCTCGGCGCGCTACCGCTACCTCTACGGCCGTCGCCTCTTTGTGACCGCCACGGGCTACTACTCGCGCTACCGCGCCACGGAGCAGGCCTTCGCCCAGCCCACTGCCGCCTCGCTCGTCGACAGCGACTACCGCGTGCGCTTCGCCGAGGCCGGGCTCACGGCCGACGCCGACTACTACTACTCGCTCGAGCACCAGCTCCGGTTCGGCGTGCGGCTCGTCGGGCGGACGTTCGAGAGCACGCTCGAAGAGACCGTGCTCCGCTCCGAAGCGGGGGAGGGGACGGCGCGGACGCAGCGCGACGCCGTCCGCGCGCTCGAAGCCGTGGTCTACGTGCAGGACACGTGGCAGCCGAACCCGCAGTGGCAGGTGCAGCCCGGCCTCCGCGCCGAGCTGTTCGGGCTCGGGCCGTACCTCTCGCTGAGCCCGCGCCTCAACGTGCGCTACGTCGTCACGCCGGAGCGGCTGTTCTTCAAGGCCGGGCTGAGCCGGCAGGTGCAGTACCTCCACCGTCTCCGCGATCGCTACTCGTACACCTACGACCTCGCCTCCAGCCGCTGGATCCCGGCGAGCGAGGCCGTCCGCCCCGCCGTCGGCTGGCAGGCCGCGATTGGGCTCGAAGCCGTCCCGGCCGACTGGCTCTCGCTCGGCGTCGACGTCTACGGCCGGCAGCTCGGCGACATCCTCCTCCCCGCCGACGAGTTCCAGTCGAAGGACGGGATCGAGGGGCCGGGGATTCTGCCGGGCGCCCTCCTGGAGCAGTACGTGGCCGGGTCCGGGCGGTCGTTCGGGATCGAACTCGCGGCGCAGGCGGAGCGCGGGCGGTGGCGGCTCGGGCTGTCGTATGCCTTCGCACGCTCGCAGGAACGCCCGCCGGGCGAGGTCTACCGCCGCGCCCGCTACGACGCGCCGCACGCGCTCAAGAGTCTGTTGCAGGGCGGGCTAGGCCGGTGGACCGTTTCGGTCGCGGCGACGCTCCGAAGCGGCTACCCCGTCACCGTCCCCGTCGCCCGCTACGCCCTCGGCGACGTGCTCGACGGCGACGACGCCGAGCCGACGTACTACCTCGCCCGCCCCGCCATCAACAACGGGCGGCTCCCGGTCTATGCCCGGCTCGACCTCGCCGTCGGCTACACGTTCAAGCTGTTCGGGATGGACTGGGACGCGAACGCGCAGGCGTACAACCTCCTCAACCGCCGTAACACCGTCGGCCAGCGCTTCGACCCGACGCCCCCGGTGGTGACGCCGACCGACGTGCAGGGCCTCCCGATTCTCCCGATGGTTAACCTGAAGGTGCAATGGTGAAGGGGGTGACGAGACGAGGAGGCGGAGAGACGAGGAGGCGAGGATGGGCTCGTCGGCTCGCGTCGATTCCTCGGTTCATCGTCTCCTCGCTTCTCCTCACGCTCGCCGCGTGCGACGTGGCGGAGCCCGAGCCTGCGCGGCTCGTCGTCGAGGCGTTCGTGGAAACGGGCCGGCCGCTGCCCGCCGTGACGATCCGCCGCACGGCCGACCTCGACGACCCCGCCGCCGCGCCGCCCGTGGCCGATGCCGTCGTGACGCTCACACTCGGCGGCGAGGCGGTGGGCTACGCGCCCGTGCCCGGGCAGCCGGGGCGCTACGCCCCGCAGCGCGCCCTCGCGGCAGCCTCAGGCGCAACGCTGAGGCTGGAGGTGACCGCTCTCGGCCAGCGCGCGACGGCCGCCAGCCTGCTCCCCGCGCCGATCACGCTCGATAGCGTCCGCGTCGTCCCCGCCGCTGCGCCCGTCGAAGCCGTCTTCGCCGACTCGCTCGGGCTGGAGGTGCGCGAGGGCTTCCTCTACCCCGTGGACGTGACGCTCTACTGGACCGCGCCCGCTGCCGACTCGAACGCCGACTCGTCGTGGGTCCGCGCTCGCCTGAGCCCACCCGCCGCGTTCCCCTCCGCCGTCGTGGACTTCGTGTTGCTAACCGACGCGACGCGACGCGAGGCCGACCTCGCCGCAGGGGGGGCCGTCCGCCGGTGGAGCGGCGTCTACGCCGTGCCTGTCGATACGTCCGACGACCCGCTGCCGCCGCACGCGCTCGACGTGGCGCTCCTCCGTAGCGGGCCGGACTACGCCCGCTACGCCCTCAGCCGCACCGACCCCGACCGCCGCGAGCCCGTCGGGAATGTGACGGGCGGCATTGGCATCGCCGTCGGCCTCGCGCTCGATCGGTGGACGCTGGCGGTCGGGGAGTAGGGGGAGCGAGGTGGGCATAGTGCCGCCGCATCCTTCGACGCCGCACGAGGGAGGCAGTACTTCGCTGCGCGGGCATCGTATCCTCCGCTTGGGACGCGCGTGTGCCTTCCATCCACCGCACCCGAGCGGCCGACGGTTCTCCGGGTGGCGAGGTACAGCACCTCCCTTCCCTTTATCCGCCTCCTGCTCCCCATGGGCACCTCGTCCGCTCGCTTCTTCTCCGACCTGCCGATCCATCGGACCACGCTGAGCGCCTTGTTCGCCGACGCGTCACTCTTCGCCGACGTCCCACCGGATTGGCACGTGATCGTCACCGACATCGAGAATTCGACGGACGCCGTGCGTGCGGGGCGGCACGAAGTCGTCAACCTCATCGCGACGGGGGGCATCATCGCGGCGCTCAACCTCGCGCGCCGGTCGGGCCTCACGCTCCCATTCTTCTTTGGCGGCGATGGAGCGACCATCCTCGTGCCTCCGGTTCTGTTGGAGCCCGCGCTGGCTGCGCTGGCCGCCCACCGGCGGAACACCCGTCAAAACTTCGGCCTCGAACTCCGCGTCGGCTCCGTTCCGGTCCTCGACCTCGCCTCGGCCTCCAGGACGCTACGCGTCGGTCGGTTACACCTCTCCGACCTCTTCTCCATCCCGGTAGTGTTGGGCCACGGGTTGGCCGAAGCCGAACGCCGCGTCAAGGGGCTGGAGCGTCCCACCCCACTGACTCCGAGCGATGTCCTCGACCTTCAGGGGATGCAGTGCCGCTGGGACCGAATTGGGCCAGCGGTCTCCACCCATGAGGTGGTCAGCTTGCTCGTAACGACGCCGGTCGAGGAGGGCCAGGCCGCCGTGTTCAAGCGCGTCGTAGACCTCCTCGACGAAGTCTATGGGGCGCTTGACGCTAGAAATCCCATCGCGCGGTCGAGCCTCCGCCTCGACGGGACCATCGCCAAGCTGACGACGGAGCTCAAGGCACGGCATGGGTACGTGACGTTCTGGGACCTCGCTCGGGCGTGGATCGGCACCCGCCTCGGAGGGGCTGTCTTCCTGCGGAGCTCGCGCGGCAAACGCTACCTCGATCAACTCGTAGTTCTAACGGACACGCTCGTCATCGACGGGCGGATCAATACCGTCATCGCAGGCTCTAGGCAGGAGCGGGAGCACTTGGAGGCAAGACTCCAGGAGATGGAGCGCGAGGGCGTGATCACCTACGGACTCGCGGTCAGCCGTGAATCAGTCATGTCCTGCTACGTGAGTGACTGGACCGACCAGCACATCCATTTCGTAGACGGCGCGGATGGAGGCTACACGCTAGCGGCCGGGATGCTGAAGCAGAAGGTCCGGGATCGAGCGGCAAGCGCGTAACGCATCAACACCCTTGGGCGCACGGACCCTCCTGCTATAAGCCCGCCGAGAATGTAGCGGGCGGGATCGGCATCGCCGTCGGTATCGCCCTCGACCGTCGAACGCCCGCGGGGGGGAATGACGGATGCCTTCGCTGGCTGTGTCCGACCGCTTGGGACGGGTCGGTCGTACTGCCCCAGGTTTTTTGAGTGAGCACTTGCATGTGCTTTGTATTGCAAAGTACATTGTGATGTGGCGCGATCATTTAACCCTCGAACGACTATGAACACGGACATGCACGGAGGAGAGGCTATGACAGCGAACGGTGACGGATGGCGTGGGAGCCGGTGGCGGGTAGCGGCGTGGGCCGCCGCGGCGCTCGTGCTGCTGCTCCCCCTGATTGCGATGCAGTTCACCGATGAAGTCGACTGGACGGGGAGCGACTTCGTCTTCGCCGCCGTCCTCCTTTTCGGCTCGCTCGGGCTCTTCGAACTGGCCGTGAGGAAGAGCGGCGATGCCGCGTACCGAGCCGGAGCCGGCGTAGCGCTCGCGGCCGTATTCCTCCTCGTGTGGGTGAACGGGGCCGTGGGCCTCACCGACAGCGCCGCCGATGTGCTGTTCTTCCTGTTGGTGCCCGCCGTCGCGATCGTCGGCGCCCTCCTCGCGCGCTTCCAACCCCGTGGGATGGCGCGTGCGATGTTCGCGACAGCGCTCGTTCTCACGTCCGTCGCGGTGGCAGCCCTCGTCGCCGGGATCGTCCCCGCGTACAACTCCACGTTCGAGATCCTGGGGATCGCCGGGTTCTTCGCCGCCCTGTTCGTCGGATCTGGCTTGCTGTTTCGGGAGGCCGCGCGCGAAAAACCGGAGCGGGGCGCGGTGTGACGTCGCGCCGCCCGCAGGTGAAGCGCCCCCCGCTTCGCGAGCTTCACCGCCAGATTCTAGCCGCTCCCGCTCACCCAATCCTCTGTACGATGGAAAAGCTCAAGGTGCACACGCTGCTCTCGGTACTCATCGTCGTGGTCGGGGCCGGGCTTATGGCGTACATGATCACGGTGGAGAGCGAGCCCGGCGCCATCCCGCTGCTGCTCGTCGTGATCGGGAGCGGGTGGTACCTCGTTATGCGTGGCCGAATTCGGTCGCGGCCTACGTGATCGCAGGGAGTCAGCAGGGCGACTCACGACACGAGCGTGCGCGGTCATCACAATCCATGGCCGCTTCGATCAGTGAGGCGTGGCGTCGGGAGATGGACGAAGTACCTTTCGTGCTCTCCCCGTCCATCCGCCTGTTTCTTCGATGCATCGTTTCCTGCTCGCCGCTGCCCTCGTCCTGGCAGCCCCCGCTTTCGCGCAGACGGCCACGCTCGCCCCGCCCGCCGTCGAGCCCGTCGACACGCTCGCTATCTCCTTCCTCAAGGCCGAAACGTCCGAGCGCGGCCAGGTGATGGACCACGCGACGTGGATGACCGACGTCCACGGCGCCCGCCTCACCGGCTCCGAAGCGCTCAACCGCGCGCAGCAGTGGGCGCACGACCGGTTCGAGTCGTGGGGTGTCTCGGCTGAGATCGAGCCGTGGGGCACGTTCGGGCGCGGCTGGACCGCCGACCGGATGTCGATGGCCGCGCGCGTCACTGGCCCCGACGTGGCCGCGCAGTCGTTCCCGATCACGGCGGCACCGAAGGGCTGGAGCCCGTCGGCCGCCCGCGTCAGCGGCGAACTCGTCGTGATCGACACCGAGGCAGAGATCGACCTCGACGCGCTCGACCTCGCGGGTAAAATCGTCCTCGTCGGCGACCTCAGCGAAGTCGCCCGCGGGCTGGAGCCGCTGGCCCAGCGCCACGACGAGCACGACCTCCTCGAACTGGCGAACGCGGGCCTCGCCGGCACGCAGGGCGCGCAGCGCCGCTACAGCCCCGAGGCGATCGCTCGCTACCGCGCCCGTGCCGCCCGGACGAGCGCGATCCTCGAAGCCGACCCGCTCGCCGTGCTGACGCCGTCCAACACCGGCGGCAGCGGGGCCGTCCGCGCCACGCAGGCCTCCGTCCCCACCGGGAGCGAGACCGGCGCCGGCGGACGTTCCGCGCCGTGGACCGTCGGGGCCGAGACCGTGCCCCAGTTCGCCGTGCTCGACGAGCACGCCAACAGGCTGATCCGGCTCGCCAAGGCGGGGCAGAATGTGACGATCGACCTCGACTTCGAGGCGACGTTCACCGACGAGGCCGTGGTCGAGGAGAACGTGATCGGGGAGATCCCCGGCACCGACCTCGCCGACGAGATCGTCATCATCGGCGGCCACTTCGACTCGTGGCACAGCGGGTCCGGCGCGACCGACAACGCAGCCGGCTCGGCCGTCGTGATGGAGGCGGCGCGCGCGCTCAAGGCGTACTACGACGCGCGGGGCGAAGGCCCGCGCCGCACGATCCGCTTCGCGCTCTGGAGCGGCGAGGAGCAGGGCCTCTTCGGCTCGCGCGAGTACGTCAACCAGCACTTCGCGACGGTCGAGGGCTACGGCCAGGCCGCGTCCGAGCTGAAGCCGGAGCAGGCGAAGGTCTCGGCCTATTACAACATGGACAACGGCTCCGGCCGTTTCCGCGGCATCTACATGCAGTCGAACGAGGGCGTGCGCCCCGTCTTCCGCGCGTGGCTCGACGCCTTCGGCGACCCCGAGGCGCAGACGCTCACGACCCGCGACACGGGCGGCACCGACCACGTCTCGTTCGACGCGGCGGGGATCCCGGGCTTCCAGTTCATCCAGGACCCGCTCGCCTACTTCGCCAAGACGTGGCACACGCACCTGGACGTGTACGACCACCTCGACCCCGACGACCTCCAGCAGGCCGCCGCGATGATGGCCGTCTTCGCCCACCACACCGCCGAGCGCGACGAGCTGCTGCCGCGCAAGCCGTTCGTGCCGGCCGAGCCCGAAGTCGTCGGGACCAACTAGAGCAGGGTTCTGGATGATGTAAGTTGGGGCGACCCCAACTCCTCGCTCATGCGCGCCTTCTCGCTCGACCTCCGCCAACGCGTCCTCGACGCCGCCCTCCGCGGCGACCACACCGAACGAGCCGTCGCCGCCGCCTT
>JBDUXZ010000014.1 GCA_039944855.1 Rhodothermales bacterium
GCAGCGCGGCGACGTCACGCAGGCGGCGGCGCTCCTGGAGGGGTTGGCTCCCCGTGCCGTCGTGGCGGACACGGCCTACGACGCCGGCCACCTCGTACGCCGGATCGCGCTCTGCGGGGCGGAGGTGGTGATCCCGTCGAACCCGTCGCGGAGCCTCAAGCGGGGCTTCGACCGTACGCTCTACGCGGAGCGGAACCAGATCGAGCGGCACTTCGGCCGGCTCAAGCACTACCGGCGGATCGCGACGCGCTACGAGAAGACGGGGCGGAACTACCTCGCCTTCGTGCAGCTCGTCTCGACCCTCACCCTACTCCGTTGATTGTCCACACGACCTAGCGCCGCCAGGGGGCTTGTGGTATGTTCTGCCGTCCTCCGCCACCGTCCAACCAAGCGCTCCCAACCGTTCGCCCATGGGTAAGGTCACCATCCTCCGCGAGTTCTGGAGCTTCCTGCGCGTCCGCAAGAAGTACTGGCTCGCGCCCATCGTCGTGATCCTCGTGCTGCTGAGCCTGCTCATCGTGCTGACGCAGGGCTCGGCGCTCGCGCCGTTCATCTACTCGATCTTTTAGACTCGATGCTCCGCACGATCCGCGACGAGATCCGCAGCCTCGACACGAGCCCGAAGGCGCTGCGGCAGTTCGGGCTCGTCGTGGGCGGCGTGTTCGTCGGCATCGCCGCCATCATCGCGTGGCGGCACGACTGGGCGCTGGGCCCGTGGAGCATGGGGCTCCTGAGCGTGGGATCGGTGCTCGTCGTGCTGGGGCTCGGCGTGCCGCGCGTGTTGCGGCCGGCCTACCTCGTGTGGATGGGGCTCGCCGTCGTGCTCAGCTTCGTGATGACGCGGGTGATCCTCACGCTCGTCTTCGTCCTCGTAATGCTGCCGATTGCGCTCGTGCTGCGGCTCGTCGGGAAAGATCTGCTCGACCGGCGGCTCGACCCGGACGCGGCCTCGTATTGGAAACCGAAGACCTACGCCGACGACTCCGCGAAGCGGCTGGAGAAATACTATTGACCTGTAGAGACGCTCCGCCGGGGCGTCTCTACCGTCGATTCGACAGAGCGCCATTCCCGTACAGACGCAGCATGCTGCGTCTGTACCGTTGCCCCACCGACACGCCGTTTCCTGTGAACATCCTCGGCCTCTCCTGTTTTTACCATGACGCCGCGGCCTGCCTCGTGCAGGACGGGCGGATCGTGGCCGCGGCGCAGGAGGAGCGCTTCACGCGCGTCAAGCACGACGCCTCGTTCCCGACGCATGCCGTCGCGTACTGTCTCCGCGAAGGCGGCATCACCACGGCCGACCTCGACGCCGTCGCGTTCTACGACAAGCCGTTCCTGACCTTCGAGCGGCTTCTCGAGACGTACCTCGCGTTCGCGCCCCCCGGCCTCGCGTCGTTCATCAAGGCGATGCCGGTGTGGCTGAAGAAGAAGCTGTGGATCCCCGACCTCCTCGCGCGCGAACTCGACTACGAAGGGCCGCTCCTGTTCACCGAGCACCACGAGAGCCACGCCGCCAGCGCCTTCTTCCCGTCGCCTTTCGAGCGCGCCGCCGTCATCACGGCCGACGGCGTCGGCGAGTGGGCGACGACCTCGTACGGCGTCGGCGAGGGCAACCGCGTCCGGCTCCTCGCCGAGCTGCACTTCCCGCACTCGCTCGGGCTGCTCTACAGCGCGTTCACCTATTTCTGCGGCTTCCAGGTCAACTCGGGCGAGTACAAGCTGATGGGGCTCGCGCCCTACGGCGAGCCGCGCTACGCCGACACGATCCGCCGCGAGCTGATCGACCTCAAGCCGGACGGCTCGTTCCGGCTGAACCTCGACTACTTCACGTACCCCGTCGGGCTGCAGATGACGGGGCGGAAGTTCGCCGCGCTCTTCGACGGGCCGCGCCGGGAGCCGGAGGGGCCGCTGACGCAGCGCGAGATGGACCTCGCCCGGAGCGTGCAGGTCGTGACGGAGGAGGTGATGCTCGCGCTCGCGCGCCACGTCCACCGCGAGACGGGCGAGCCGAACCTCTGCCTCGCGGGCGGCGTCGCGCTCAACTGCGTGGCGAACGGGCGGCTCCTCCGTGAAGGGCCGTTCGAGAACGTCTGGATTCAGCCGGCGGCAGGCGACGCGGGCGGCGCGCTCGGCGCGGCCCTCGCCGCGTGGCACGAGTGGGCCGACGCGCCGCGCACGCCTGACCCTGGCGATGCGATGCAGGGCGGCTACCTCGGCCCGAGCTTTTCCTCCAGCGAGATCGCGTCGTTTCTCCAGCGCGAAGGGATTCCGCACGAGCGGCTCGACGACGCGGATGTGCTCGCCGACCGCACGGCGGATCTGCTCGCCGAGGGCAACGTCGTCGGCTGGTTCCAGGGGCGGATGGAGTTCGGGCCGCGCGCCCTCGGCCACCGCTCGATCCTCGCCGACCCGCGCGGGCGCGACGTGCAGCGCGTCGTAAACCTGAAGATCAAGTTCCGCGAGAGCTTCCGCCCCTTCGCCCCGAGCGTCCTCGCCGAGCGCGCCGCCGAGACCTTCGCCCTCGACAGTCCATCCCGCCCTGGCGGGACCGAAAGCCCGTACATGCTGCTCGTCGCGGATGTGCGCGGCGCGACGACCGGCGGCGAGGGCCTCGACCGCCGCCACCACACCGACTCGCCGATTCCCGCCGTGACCCACGTCGACGGCTCAGCCCGCGTGCAGACCGTGGACGACGCGCGCAACCCAGACTTCGCGCGGCTGCTGCGGGCGTTCGAGGCGCGGACCGGCTGCCCCGTCCTCGTCAACACGTCGTTCAACGTGCGCGGCGAGCCCATCGTCTGCACGCCGGAGGACGCCTATCGCTGCTTCCGCCGCACGCACATGGACGCCCTCGTGCTCGGCCCCTTCCTCGTCACCAAGTCCATGCTGCCCGACGCCGAGGCCGACGTGCTCTCCGCCGAGCAGGTCGCCGAGGTCTACGGGCTGGATTGATGAGAGCTGTGTAAGATTGTGCGCTTATATGGCGTCTAGGTAGAGAGCCACGGAAGATGGTCTATCTGATATTGCGTGTAGCCCTTCACGAACTCCTCTGCCCATGCCGCCGCTCCATCAACTGCCTCGGGCAATTTGGTTGGATCATAGGTGACTTTGTGCCAATGCGCGTGCTTAGCGTAGGCATCCTCGAACATCCACGTTGCCCCTTTCCCTTCCTCCTGCAGAATGACGGTTACGCACTCTGCTAGCTTCGTGACATGGGGAAGCTCGTACAGGTGTCCAGAAGGCTCTGTGTTCTCGATCACAACAAACTTGGAAGAAAGAGCATAACGGAGCACTTTCTGAACTACGCCTTCACCCGAACGGTCAGGTTGTCCCTTGATGATGTACGTGAAATAGCCTCGCTCCTGAAGCCTCTCTCCAATTTGCTTGAGGCGATCCAGAGCCGGTCCCTGATCCTTCCCCAAGATCAAGACAGAGTCGGAGTTTTCCAGAATCGAGTCCGCGCGATGCCAAACCAGATCAAACGCCGCACGGATCGAGTCTGCGGTCTTAGTGCCAGACGTTGCCGCTGGCAGCACGAGGTGCCAACGGACCCAGATATGGATGTCATTATCAGAGTCAATTGTCGGTACGTCGAGTGGATGGCCTTCGTGTTTGAGCCGTATAACCGCCCGCTCCATTGCATCGGCGAAGGCTCGGGCGGAGAACTTGTGCCACCAAAACTTGGAGTAGATGTGTTCCGTGATCTCGCACGCCAGGCGGTCGTTGTCGCGGCTGATGAGCGTATCGGGAAATTCGTTGTCCATGACCCAGAGTGTGATGTCCTCTGGGAGCGTGCTTAGGTCGCTACCGCTCAAATCAGCGACGGTGAACTGGAATGGCTCGTCGCCAGCTTCCTCGCTTAGAGCAGGGTTCTGGATGATGTAAGTTGGGGCGACCCCAACTCCTCGCTCATGCGCGCCTTCTCGCTCGACCTCCGCCAACGCGTCCTCGACGCCGCCCTCCGCGGCGACCACACCGAACGAGCCGTCGCCGCCGCCTT
>JBDUXZ010000015.1 GCA_039944855.1 Rhodothermales bacterium
GGACCGGATCGAGCGGGTGCCGACGCGGGACCTCCAGGCGTTCCTCGCCTTCAGCCGGGGGCTGCAGGAGGAGGACGCGGGGGACTTCGCCGCGGCGGCGGCGGCGTTCGCTCAGGCGGCGGCGCTGGACCCGGGGTTCGAACTGGCGGCGACGCGGGCGGGGGAGGCGGCGGCGCTGTCGAGCGCGGGGGGGACGGTGAGCGCGGCGCTGGGAGCGGGGAAAGCCGTGCGGGGCGGGGGGCCGTCCGGCGGTCCCGGCGGGCCGGGCGGTCCTGGCGATCTCTTGGGGTCGCGGCTCTCGAGCCTGAACGAGAGCATCGGCTCGCACGTGGTGCCGACGGAGGAGACGCGGTCGGGGGAGGTGCCGTTCGCCCCGCCGGAGGTGGCGCCGATCCCCGACCCGCCGCCCCCGCCGCCCAACAGCGGCAACTGATCCGCCTCCGATCCGCCATCCACGCTCGGCAATCCCTCCTGCTCCGATGATGAAGCGCCTGCTTGCCTCGTATGCGATCCTCTTTGCCACGCTCGCCGTCGCACCCGCTGCCTGGGGGCAGGCGACTCCGGTGCGGCCGAACGCCTCCTCGCTGCTCGGAGGTGGGAGCCTCGAGGAAGATTCGCTGGCGCTCGTGGCGCTCTACAACGCGACGAACGGACCTGAGTGGCTCAACAATACTAACTGGCTGAGCGGCTCGGTGGAGACGTGGAATGGTGTAGTCGTACAAGATGGACGGGTCGTAGAGCTCAACCTCCTTCAGAACCAGCTGAGCGGACCGATCCCCGCGGAACTCGGGCAGCTGAGCAACCTGACCTCCCTGAACCTCGGTATTAATCAGCTGAGCGGTCCGATCCCAGCGGAGCTCGGGCAATTGAGCAACCTGGTCATCCTGGACTTCTTTGATAACCAGTTGAGCGGTGAGATCTCCACGGAGCTGGGGCAGCTGAGCAGTGTGACACGCCTCAGGCTCGACAACAACCAGTTGAGCGGGCCAATCCCTCTTTCCTTCCTCGACATCCCGCCGTTCGAAACGTTCTACTTCAACAACACGGACGTTTGTGAGCCCGAGGATCCGGACGTACAACAGTGGCTCAGCAAGATTGCTGACCTGCAGAGCACGGGCGTCGTGTGCTCCGGCAACATGCCGCCCCTCGCCGTGGACGATAATGCGGCGACGACCGTCGGCGCGTCCGTCTTCGTCGACGTGCTCGCCAACGACTCCGACCCCGACGGCGACCTGCTCACGATCGCACTCGTGGGGACGCCGATGAACGGGACGGCCGAGGCGCTGCAAGGGCAGATCACCTACACGCCAGGTTCCGGCTTTATCGGTACAGACAGCTTCACCTACACCGTCAGCGACGGCACGGAAACAGACGAGGCGCTCGTGACGGTCATCGTGTCGAGTGCGCTCGACGTGTTGACGCTGACGTCTCCCAACCCCGAGGCTCTCGGCAACTTCGGGGTGTCGTCGGCGGGCGTGCCGGACCTCAACGGCGACGGGCGCGGCGACGTGCTCGTCGGGGCGTGGCGGGAAAACGGTGGAGCGGAAAATGCCGGGCGGGCGTACGTCATCAGCGGGGCGACGGGGGCTCGCCTCCGCACCCTGGTTTCGCCAAACCCGGAACTCGACGCTCAGTTCGGTCGCTCGGTCGCGGGCGTCCCGGACACCGACGGCGACGGGCAAGGCGACCTCCTCGTCGGGGCGCCACTCGAAGACGGCGGGGCGAGCAACTCCGGGCGCGCGTACCTCTTCAGCGGAGCCACGGGCGCGTTGCTGCGCACGCTTACGTCGCCGAACCCCCAACTCGGTGGTGTCTTCGGATTGTCGGTAGGCGGGGTGATGGATGTTGACGGCGACGGGCGGGGCGACCTCCTCGTCGGGGCGCAGGGCGAGGACGGCGGGATGGAGGATGCCGGGCGGGCCTACGTCTTCAGCGGGGCCACGGGCGCGTTGTTGCAGATGCTGGAGTCGCCGACCCCTGAGGTCAATGGCTTCTTCGGAGTCGCTGTGGCGGCGGTCCCAGACCTCGACGACGACGGGGCCGGCGACCTCCTCATCTCGGCAGGCGGGGAGGACGGCGGGACGCAAGATGCCGGCCGGGCCTACGTCTTCAGCGGGGCGACGGGCGAACTGCTGCACACGCTCGCATCGCCGAACCCCGAGGGCGGTGGCCAGTTCGGGAGCGCCGTAGCGGGCGTGGCGGACGCGGACGGCGACGGGCGGGGCGACCTCCTCGTCGGGGCGCTCTTCGAAACCGTCGGGCAGTTGGATGCCGGACGAGCCTACCTCTTCAGCGGAGCCACGGGCGACCTGCTGCGCACGCTCGAATCGCCCAGCCTGGAAGACAACGGCCTTTTCGGCATCTCCGTGGCCGGGGTAGGCGACGCGGACGGCGATGGGCGCGGCGACCTCCTCGTCGGAGTGCGCAATGAGGACGGCGTGGAGCGGGATGCCGGTCGGGCCTACCTTTTCAGTGGGGCGACGGGCGTCGTACTCCGCACGCTCGAATCGCTGAACCCCACGGTCACCGGCAACTTCGGGATCTCGGTGTCGGGCGTGCCGGATGCCGATGGGGATGGACGTGGCGACTTCGTCGTCGGAGCACACCGCGAGGACGGCGGAGACGTCGGCGCCGGCCGAGCGTATCTCTTCCTCACGGGCGAGGAAACCGGCAACATGCCGCCCCTTGCGCTCGACGATGCGGCGACGACAATGGAGGGCACGGCAGTCCTCGTCGACGTGCTCGCCAACGACTCCGACCCCGACGGCGACCTGCTCACGATCGCACTCGTGGGGACGCCGATGAACGGGACGGCCGAGGCGCTGCAAGGGCAGGTCAGCTACGCGCCGGCACTCGGGTTCATCGGCACCGACAGCTTCACCTACACCGTCAGCGACGGGAACGGTGGAACAGACGAGGCGCTCGTCACCGTCTCCGTGCTCGAAGCCGACGCGAACGTTCTGACACTGGAGTCGCTGAACCCGGAGCTCGGCGGCCAATTTGGTGTCACGGTATCGGGCGTGCCGGACGCTGACGGCGATGGGAAGGCCGACGTGCTCGTTGGGGCCTGGCAGGAAGACTTCGAGTTGCAGAGCGGCGGGCGGGCCTACCTCTTCAGTGGGGCGACGGGTGCGCTGCTGCATACGCTGTTGTCGCCGCTCCCCGAACTCAATGGCTTCTTCGGCCGCTCGGTAGCCGGTGTGGACGACGCCGACGGTGACGGGCGCGGCGACCTCCTCGTCAGCGCTCCCCTCGAAGACGGCGGCGCTCAGGACGCCGGCCGGGTCTACCTCTTCAGCGGGGCGACGGGTGAACTCCTGCGCACGCTCGCGTCGCCGACCCCCGAACTCGACGGCCGCTTCGGCGACTGGGTGGCGGCGGTGCCGGACGCCAACGGCGACGGGCGGGGCGACCTCCTCATCGGGGCCTCCAACGAAGACGGCGGGGCCGTGAACGCCGGCCGGGCGTACCTCTTCAGCGGGGCGACGGGTGCGCTGCTGCAAACCATCGCCTCGCCGATAGCGGAGGCCAACGGCGCCTTCGGCATGGTGGTGTCAGGCGTCGCGGACGCCGACGGCGACGGTCGCGGCGACCTCCTCGTCGGGGCGCAGGGCGAGGACGGTGGGACAATGGACGCCGGTCGGACGTACCTCTTCAGTGGGGCGACGGGTGGGCTGTTGCACACCCTCGTTTCGCCGACCCCGGGGCTCGGAGGCTTGTTCGGCCGCTCGGTAGCGGGCGTGCCCGACGCGGACGGTGACGGACGGGGCGACCTCCTCGTGGGCGAGGATTCCGACGCCGCGTTGCAGAATGCCGGTCGGGCGTACCTCTTTAGCGGGGCGACGGGTGCCCTACTGCAGACCATCGCATCGCCGAACCCGGAGACCGGCGGCTTCTTCGGGTTCTCGGTAGCAGGTGTGCCGGACGCCGACGGCGATGGGCGAGGGGACCTCCTCGTCGGTGCGCCTAGCGAAGACGACGAACTCGACAACGCCGGCCGTGCGCACCTCTTCAGTGGATCCACGGGCTCATTGCTCCTCACGTTCGTGTCGCCGAATTCCGAACTCAGTGGTCTCTTCGGCCGCTCGGTCGCTGGCGTGGACGACGCCGACGGCGACGGGCGCGGCGACCTCCTCGTCAGCGCACCCTTCGAAGACGGTGGGGCTCAAGACGCCGGCCGGGCCTACGTCTTCCTCTCCGACATCGGCGACCTGCCGCCCGTTGCCGCGGATGACGCGGCGACGACGGTGGAAGGCTTCGCCACGTTCGCCGACGTGCTCGCCAACGACACCGATCCCAACGGAGACGACCTGCTCGTCGAGAACGTCGGCACCGCCATGAACGGGACGGTGCTCCTCGCCGGGGATGGCATTCGCTACACGCCCGACCCCGGCTTCACCGGTACCGACAGCTTCACGTACACCGTGGGCGACGGGGTCGGCGGGACTGACGAAGGCACGGTCACGGTGACCGTCGCCGCGATTCCGGAGAACGTGCGGCCGTTCGCCTCGCCCGACCCCCAATCCGACGACTCATTCGGCATCGGCGTGGCGAGCGTGCCCGACGTCGATGGAGATGGCATCACTGACCTCGCCGTCGGAGCGGCGGACGAGAACGGGATCGAGACGCAGGGGCGGGTCTACCTCTACAGCGGGGCCACGGGCGTGTTGTTGCGGACGATGCAGTCGCCTGCTCCACAACAGTTGGGCAGCGGGTTCGGCATCTCCGTGGCCGGCGTGTCCGACCTGAATGGCGATGGGGCCGGCGACCTTCTGGTCGGGGCCTACCTCGAAGAAGTCGGCGAGGTGTCGAGGGCAGGTCGGGCGTACGTCTTCAGCGGAGCCACCGGAGCCCTCGTCCACACGTTAGAGTCTCCGATCCTCGAGAGTGTTGGCCTCGGCTGGTCAGTCGCGGCGGTGCCGGACACCGATGGGGACGGAGCCGAAGATCTCCTCGTCGGGTCCAGTGGCGGTCAGGCGCACCTCTTCAGCGGGAGCACAGGCCTAATCCTTCAGTCGTTCGAGCCCGTTGTGTCGGGCAGTCTCTTCGGCTTCTCAGTTTCCGGTCTATCCGATATCGATGGGGATGGGCGCGGTGACGTAGTGGTCGGGGATGGATTCGGCGGCGCGAAAGAAGAGGGGGCGGTTTACGTCTACAGCGGAGCGACGGGAGAGGTGCTCCGTACGTTGCAATCTCCCAATCCGGAGCAGAACCCCACCTTCTTCGGATTTCCGGTCGCAGGGATTGCCGACGTGAGCGGCGACGGGCTCGAGGATATCCTCGTCGGAGCGTTCTTCGAAGACGGGGGGGCGATGAGTGCCGGGCGGGCGTACGTCTTCGACGGCGCGACGGGCGACGTCCTCCGCACACTGACTTCGCCGAACCCAGAGGAGAGCGGCGGCTTCGGCATCGGCCTCGCGAGCGTGCCGGACGCCGACGGCGACGGGCAGGAGGACATTCTCGTCGGGGCGTGGAACGAAACGGGCTTATCCGCGCGAGGCGGGCGGGCCCACCTCTTCAGCGGAGCTACGGGGTTGCTCCTGCGCACGCTGGAATCCCCGGTCGATGAGACAGGCGGGGTGTTCGGACGGACAGTGGCCGGCGTGCCCGACCTCGACGGCGACGGGCTCGGCGACCTCCTCGTCGGGGCGAGGGGCGAAGAGGGCGGGGCGAAGAACGCCGGTCGGGCGTACCTCATCCTCTCGGGGGACGGCGAGATGGAGGCCGTCGTGACCGTTGACATCCCGGCTGTGGCGTCGGCCGGTGATGCTCTGAACCTCAGCGTCACGGTCGAGGGCTTTCTCGCGACGTCCGCCGAACTGCGCTTCCGGCCGACGGGCGCGCCCACGTTCGACGCGCTTCCACTGGAGATGCAAGTCGACTCGTACGCAGGAGCGATCCCCAGCGAGGTGGTGACGCTCCGGGGGATCGAGTATTTCATCGTGCTCACGGACGGCGAAACCACGGTCACCTTCCCCGAACTCGACCCCGAGCTGAACCCGCTCCACCTCCGCGTCCGCGTAGCGCAGGAGGTGTCGGACGTCGTGCTCCCGTCCGACGCCGAGTACCGCATGGTCTCGGTCCCGCTCGTGCTCGACGACCCCTCGCCCCTCGCCGTCTTCGGCGACGACTACGGCGACTACGGGCCGACCTCGTGGCGGCTGCTCCGCCACCTCCCGCTCGGGATGGCGTACTCCGAATTCCCCACGCTCAACTCTGCCGTGGTGCCCGGCGCTGGGTTCTGGCTCGCCGCCTACGCCGCCGCCGACGGGCCGTTCGACGTGGAGAACGGGCTCTCGGTGGACGCCTCCGAACCGGCGCTCCTCACGCTGGAGCCGGGGTGGAGCCAGGTCGGCAACCCGTTCGCGTTCCCCGTCGCCTGGGACACCGTGCTCGGGAGCGACCTCGTCCAACCCCCGGCCGCGTTTGATGGCACGGAGTATCTCCTCGATCAGCCCCTCCTCGACCCGTGGGCGGGCTATTTCGTCCTCAACGACACCGAGGAAACGGTCACGCTGACGGTACCGCCGCTCGAAGGCGGGCTCCCGACGCGTCTCGAAGCGAAGGGGAAGGAGGACGGCTACCGCCTCCACCTCCGCGCCGACGTGCCGGCGCGCGGGCTCCGCGACACCCAGAACGTCCTCGGCTTCGCCGAAGGCGCAGCGGCGGGGCCCGACCGGCTCGACCTCGCCGAGCCCCCGCCGATCGCGTCCCACCTCCGCCTCAGCGCCGTCGAGGACGGCCGCCGCCTCGGCCACAGCTTCCGCCCCGCCGGCACCGACGGGGCCGATTGGGAGCTCGAACTCACCGCGACGGCGGACGTGCTCGCCGACGGGCCGCTCTCCGTCCGCGTCGCGCTCGAAGAAGCCGGCGAACGGCCGGACGGCTACTACGTCCACGTCCTCGACCTCGACGCCGAGGCGCCGCTCACCCTGCTCGAAGGCGCGTTTGAGGTCACCCTCAGCGCGGCGCGGCCCGTGCAGCGGCTCCGGCTCATCGCCGGGACCGAGGCCTTCGCCGACGCCGCGCGGGGAGACATCCCCCTCGTCCCGATCACGTTCGCACTCGCGCCGGCGTATCCGAACCCGTTCGCGGGCTCGGCCACGCTCGCCTACGACCTCCCCGAACCCGCCGACGTCGTCCTCGACGTGTTCGACCTCCTCGGCCGCCGCGTCGCCGTCCTCGCCGACGGCGTGCAGGAGGCGGGGCGCTACACCGTCCGCTGGGACGGGACGGTGGCGGGGGCGCCCGCGGCGAACGGGGTGTACGTCTACCGACTCCGCGCCGGGAGCTTCACCGCCTCGCACAAGATGGTGCTCCTCCGCTGATCGGTCCCTCGCCCGCCCTCCGTCCAACCCGACCCGATGCTCCCGATGAACCGGCTCTGCTTCGCTGTCTTGCTTCTCCTCCCGCTCGCGGCACCTCGAGCGCAGGTCATGCCCTCCGACGGAGGAAGCGACCTCTACATCGGTAGCCAACGGCCGCCGGTCCGCGTCACGGCGATGGGCATTTTTCAGAGCTACAATGGCACGCTCGTCGAGGACACGCCGGAGGTCGGCGTGGCGGAGTTCTCGGCGCCGCTGACGATCTTCGCGCCGCTCGCGCGGAACGTAGGGTTCAGCCTGCGGTCGAGCTTCACGTCGGTGAGCGGGGACGACGTGACGGGCGTGAGCGGGCTCACGGACACGCAGGCGACGCTGAGCTACTTCCGGCCGCTCGGGCCGGGGAGCGCCGTCGTGAGCCTCAGCGCGAACCTCCCGAGCGGGACGTCGGAGCTGGAGCCGGACGAGGCGGCGACGGCGTTCCTCATCGGGCAGAACTTCTACGGGTTCCGGCTGCCGAACCTCGGGCAGGGCTTCAACGTGGCGGGCGGGCTGACGTACGCGTTTCCCGCCGGCGATGCGCTCGTCATCGGGCTCGGCGCAGCGTACCAACTGCGCGGGGCGTACACCCCGGTCGCGGGCTCGGACGACTACGACCCCGGCGACGAAATCCTCCTCACGGGCGGGCTCGACTACGGGCTGAGCCGGGTGTCGTCGGTTGCGCTCGACGTGACGTACGCGATCTACAGCGCGGACGCCGCCGGGGACCTCGAACTCCAGAGCGGCAACACGCTCTCGATCACCGGGAAGTGGGACGGCGAGCTCGGCGGGCGGCGGGCGGGCCTGCTCGGGCGCTTCCGCACGAAGGGCGAGACGGAGGTGGCGGAGAACCTCAACGTCCGGCTCGGGCAGGACCCGGTGATCCCCACGCAGGGCCGCGTCCGCGCGCACGTGCAGGTGGCCGGCGGGCGCACGTTCGGGCTCGACGTGTTCGCACAGGGCCGGACGTACGCTGCGAGCGACCTCTTCGATGCGAAGGCGCTCTTCGACGTCGGCGCGATGCCGTCGGTCCGGCTGCTGCCGAACGCGACGCTGCTCACGCGTGTCGCCGTGACGTTCGGGGACCTCTCCGGGGTGGAGGTCGGCGGCGGGCTGTCGTGGGAGTTTTAAGGCGTGTCGTTGAAACCGACCGGACTGGTCAGAAACTTTGGGTTCACGTCCCTCCCCCTCGGAGGGAGAGGACAGGTGGGGGGCCGCTGCACTCGAAGACCCCTTGCCCTGCATATCGAGCGTGGCGGATCTCCCGCTCGTCTCGCAGGCGAGACTCGCTGCCCCCCTCCGAGCGGGGCGAGAACATAGTGCGTTATTGCCTTCGCTACGGCTCCGCGTCCGGCGTCGGGAGGCACAGGATCTGCTGCTCGCTGCCGTGCGCCGCGTGGCCGTCCGTCAGCCCGAACGCCGTCGCGCCGCGCGCCATCGTCAGCACGCCGAGCGCGACGATGAGGACGCCGCCGAGCCGGCTCAGCCACAGCCGCCGCGTGGGCGGGACGAGGTTTCCGAAGAGGCCGGTGAGGTAGAGCGCCGGGATCGTCCCGAGCCCGAATACTGCCATCACGGCGGCGCCGCCGAGCGGGCTGCCCGCGGCGGCAGCGCGGGCAAGCAGGCCGTAGACGAGCGCGCACGGGAGCAGCCCGTTCAGCATCCCGAGGCCGAACGTCGCCCCCGCCGTGCCGCGCGCGACGAGACGCCGGACGGCCTCGCCGAGCACGCGCGCCCCAGCGAATCGCCCGGCGAATCGCCCGGCGATGCGCTCGGCGAAGCCCAGCCGGTGCAGCACCCCGCACAGGCTCAGCCCGACGACGACGAGCACGAGGCCGAGTCCGAGGCTCACGAGCCCCTGAAAGCCGGAGAGCGCGAGGCCGACCGCCGCGCCCGCTGCCCCCGCCGCGGCGCCGAAGAGCGCGTACGTCGCCGTCTTCCCGAGGAAGTAGAGGCTCTGCCGGATGTGGATCGACGGCCCGCCGCGCTGCGCGTGCCCGAGCGCGACGACGAACCCGCCGCACATCCCGACGCAGTGCGCGCTGCCGAGCAGGCCGATGGCGAAGACGAGGGGGAGGTCGAGCACGGGAGCGAGAGCGGGGCGGGAACGCGGCATCCAAAGATCGGAGTTCCGCCGGCGGGCGGAGGTCAGGACCGTTCCGCCGGGCCGTGTGGGGCGGGCCCTTACAGCGCGAAGCCCATCGCCCACGCACCCTGTCCCGCTAGTGCTTGCCCCACGAGAGCTTGTTCCGCAGGGTCTGGAAGTAGCCCCGCCCGGGCAGCCGGACGAGCCGGACGCAGTGCGCCGCGCGGCGGATCGTGATCGTCACGCCGTCCTGCTCGACGACCTCGCTCGTGCCGTCGTGCGCGAAGAGGAACGGCTGCGCGTTCGTCGTCACGTAGAGCGTGATCTCGACGCGGTTCGGGAGGACGATAGGCCGCGTCGTCAGCGTGTGGGGCGCGATCGGCGTGAGCGCGATCACGCCCGAGTCGGGGGCGAGGAGCGGGCCGCCGGCGGCGAGGGAGTAGGCCGTCGAGCCCGTCGGCGTGGCGACGATGAGGCCGTCGGCCCAGTAGTCGTTGAGGTAGAACCCGTTGACGTGGACCTTCACGTTGATCATCGACGCCGAGCCGGACTTGGCGATGACGCAGTCGTTGAGCGCCCAGCGCGGCGGCCCCTCGTGCCGCCCCTCGATCTCGGCCTCCAGCACGACGCGCCGCTCGACGATGTGCTCGCCCGCCTCGATCTGCTGGATCGCGTTCTCGACCTCCCCGACCTCGGAAGCCGTGAGGAACCCGAGCCGCCCGATGTTCACCCCGAGGATCGGCGTCTCCCGCGTCCCGATGAGGTGGGCCGTCCCGAGCAGCGTCCCGTCGCCGCCGTAGGAGAGCACGAGGTCGACGGAGTCGGCGAGGTCGGCGACGGGGCACTGCTCGTAGCCCGAGACGTCGAGCAGGCCCCGCTCGGTCAGCCCGGCCGCGACGCGCTCGTCGAGGCAGAACGGGAGGCCTTGCTCGTCGAGCCATTGCACGAGTGCGGCGACGGGGTGCCAGAGCTTTTCTTTGCCGGTGTTGCCGGTGATGCCGTACGTCATGGGAAGGGAGGGGTGGAGCCGCGCCGGGCCTGCGGGAGGGGAGGCTCAAAGATAGGCCGCGGCGTGCAACGGGGGAGGTGACGCCGTTGTGATGCGCGGCGAAGAGGGTAGCCGTATGTTGCAGGGACACAAGGGAATCGGACCTCGAAGCCAGCCGCGCAGCATGGACCTCGTCATCATCGGAAACGGAGTCGCCGGGATCAACGCCGCCCGCCACGTCCGCATCCTCGACCCCTCGGCCCGCATCACCGTCGTCTCCGACGAGAGCGACCACTTCTACTCGCGCACGGCGCTCATGTACATCTACATGGGCCACATGACCTACGATCACACGAAGCCCTACGAAGACCGCTTCTGGGCGGAGAACCGGATCGGGCTCGTCCGCGATTTCGTCGAGGGCGTGGATACCGGGGCGAAAGTGCTGAACCTCCGCTCCGGCGGCCGACTCTCGTACGATGCGCTCCTCATCGCCGCGGGCTCGCGTCCTCGCTTCGCCGGGTGGCCGGGCGAGGACCTCGGCGGCGTGCAGGGGCTCTACGGGCTCGGCGACCTCGACCGGATGACGGCCGACACCGTCGGCGTCCGGCACGCCGTGGTCGTCGGCGGCGGGCTGATCGGCGTCGAGATGGCGGAGATGCTGCACACGCGCGGCATCGGCGTCACCTTCCTCGTCCGCGAGGCGACGTACATGAACCGCATCCTGCCGACGGAGGAGGGCGAGATGGTCGGACGCGAGATCCGCCGCCACGGTATCGACCTCCGGCTCGGAACGGAGTTGAAGGAGATCCTCGGCGACGCGCACGGCCGCGCCCGCGCCGTCGTCACGACGGCGGGTGAGGAGATCGCCGCGCAGTTCGTCGGCCTCACGATCGGGGTCACGCCGAACATCGGTTTCCTCGATGGCTCCGGCATCGAGACCGACCGCGGCGTGCTGGTCAACGAGTACTTCGAGACGAGCGTGCCCGGCGTCTTCGCCGCCGGCGACTGCGTGCAGCACCGCAACCCGCTGCCCGAGCGGAAAGCCGTCGAGCAGCTCTGGTACACCGGCCGCATCCACGGCGCGACTGTGGCCCACACGATCTGCGGGCGCCGCCGCGCCTACGCCCCCGGCCTCTTCTTCAACTCCGCCAAGTTCTTCGACATCGAGTACCAGACGTACGGCCGCATCGAGCCGACGCTGCGCGCGGGCGAGGGGACGTTTTACTGGGAGCATCCCGACGGCGTGCAGGCCGTCCGGATCAACTACGAAGAGGGGGCCGGCGGCGACGGGGCCGCAGGCTCGCGCGTGATCGGGGTGAACGTGATGGGGCTCCGCCACCGGCAGGTGGTGTGGGAGCGCTGGATCGCCGAAGGCGCGTCGCTGAGCCACGTCGTCGCCCACCTCGGCGCCGCCAACTTCGACCCCGAGTTCTTCGACCAGCACGAGGCGGACATCGTCGCGGCGTACAACCGGCAGCATCCCGAAGAGCCCGTCCGGCTAGAGCAGAAGAAGGGCTGGCGGCGGTGGATGAGCGCCGACCGCCGCGGCCTCACCGGCACCGACATCCCGCCCGGCCGCGCCTTGCCGTAAGGTTCGAGGTGGTGGGTTCGGGGTGGTGGGTTTCTCGCCCCGACCGAGGCAGCCCTCTCCCGGATCTCCTACCTCGAATCTCGAAGCCCCCAACCTCGAACCTATAACCTCCAACCGCTCATGGCTTCGATTCCAGTCTTCAACTCGATCGCCCTCGGCGACAACCCGGCGCACGAGGCGTCGCCCGTGCAGAAGGCAGCGCTCACGGCGTTCGGCCTCGGGCTGCTCGCGGCGCTCGTCGCGCTCTTCAGCGACCTCGGCGCGGCGTACCCGATCCTCATGCTCAGCCTCGTCGGCGCGCTCGTGATTGGCGGGCCGCTCGTGTACTTCTGGGACGAGTACCGCCACCGGCCGCCGGGCATCAAGAACGACGGCATCATGTTTAGCTCGAACATGGCGCGCGGGCTCGTGGGGTGGACGCTCGGGATTGTGCTGACGGGCGGCTACGTGCTGCTCTACTGGTTCCCCGCCACGCTCGACGGGCTGATCCGCGTCGTCGATCCGCTCTCGTACACGCTCACCGGCAACCCGGCGAACCAGTGGTTCCTCTACGGCACGATCTACACCGTGGCCGTCGTCGTGATGGGCGTGCGGGCGATCCTGAAGTACCGCCACAGCCGCTACCAGATCATCCGCACGCTCAGCGTGATGTTCTTCCAGCTCTTCCTCGCGTTCCTCATCCCGCAGCTCCTCGTCCTCTTCAACCAGCCGGAGTTCTACTTCTCGTACTTCTGGCCGCTGAAGTACGACTACCTCTGGCCGGGCACGATCGACTACCTCACCGACGCGAGTGCGCTGGGCTATTTCATGGCGTTCTGGGGTGCCGCGATGATCTTCGTGGCGACGCCGATCCTGACGTACTTCTTCGGGAAGCGGTGGTACTGCTCGTGGGTCTGCGGCTGCGGTGGGCTCGCCGAGACAGCCGGCGACCCGTACCGCCACCTCTCCGACAAGTCGCTCGGGGCGTGGAAGGTCGAGCGGTGGATGATCCACTCCGTCCTCGTCTTCGTCGTCGTGACGACGGCCCTCCTGTGGATCAACTCGGCGACGGAGGGCGGCGTGTTCGGCGGGCTCTCGCAGTCGTTCTCGAAGTGGTACGGGTTCGGGATCGGGCTCGTGTTTTCGGGCGTGGTCGGCGTCGGGTTCTACCCGCTGATGGGGAGCCGGGTGTGGTGCCGGTTCGGCTGCCCGATGGCGGCGATCCTCGGGATGCAGCAGCGGCTCTTCTCCCGCTTCCGCATCACGACGAACGGCGGCCAGTGTATTTCGTGCGGGAATTGCTCGACGTACTGCGAGATGGGGATCGACGTGCGGTGGTACGCGCAGCGCGGGCAGAGCATCATCCGCTCGTCCTGCGTCGGCTGCGGGATCTGCTCGGCCGTGTGCCCGCGCGGCGTGCTGAGCCTGGAGAACGGCCCCCGCGAAGGCCGCTTCGGCGCGCCGACGCTGAACCTGATCAAAGACCTCGACATCCTCGACGCGCCCGGCATCGACGGCCCGGCCGAGCGTCCCACGGCGCGGGTGTAGCGAAACGAGGGGGCTGTCTCTCCGTACGAATCAGCCCAGCCCGCTCAACGACTCGCCTGTGATGCCCGTTTTCTCGCTCCGCCGCTCGCTCACCGTCTTCGCTATCGCTTTCGTCGTGCTGTTCGTCGTGAGCCTGTTGAAGGGGCGGGGGGTTGGGGGCGGGCTCGAATTTGCGGCGCTGTGGTCCGTACTCAGCGCAGCCGTATTCGCGGCGGCGCAGGCGTTTCAGGCTTGGCGGGGCGCGTCGTGCGAGGTCTGCGAAGAGGGGCCTGCCGAGCGGGCAGCCTCGCGGTAGAGACGCAGCATGCTGCGTCTCTACGGTTGGCACCAGGGTTTGCATTGGGCGGGGACCGGCGAGGCGGGCGGGGCGTTAGAGGCGCTCACCCAACCATGCCATCGCCCCATGAAAGAGATCGAACCCCGTCTCACCGTCGCGCGCGCCGCTACGCTCTGGGTCATCTACGCCGTCGTCTTCGCCATCGCCGGCGGCCTCGGCGCGGGCGTTCCCGCCTTCCTGTACGAACTCGTCACGGGCGAGCCGTACGAAGGCATGCTCTACAGCATCATGTTCGCCGTGACAGGCTACATCGGCTACCGCCTCGCCCGCCACGTCACCGGCTGGTAACGACTACCTCCATGCGACGCCTCCTGCCCGTTCTCGCTTTCGCCCTCCTCGCTGTGCCCGCTGCTGCGCAACCCGTCCCCAGCCCAGATCTGACGCCCGAAGAGGTCGTTCGCCTCCAAGTCGAGGCATTGCAGCACAACGACGAGCCCCGGCCCGACGCGGGGATCGAGACGGCATTCCGCTTCGCCTCGCCCAGTAACCGCCGCGCGACGGGTCCGCTCGCACGGTTCGCGGCGATGGTGAAGGGGCCGGTGTACGGCGACATGCTCGGGTTCGAATCGGCGGAGTATGGCGAGATGCGGGTCGAGGGCGACCTCGCCGCACAGCGCGTCACGCTCGTCCAGTCGGACGGCCGCCGCGTGCGCTTCGTCTTCGGCCTCTCGAAGCAGACAGCGGGCAGATGCGCCGGCTGCTGGATGACGGACACGGTCGTACCCGAGCCGATGCCGACGGATCGCGAGAACGGAGTTCGAAGGATCTGAATGCGCAGGGGTTACGGCGATACGCGGGGCGTGTCTTTAGGGGTATTGCCCACCAACGCCCCGCCGCATGCTGTCCCACGTCTGGAGTTCCGCCGTCCTCGGTGTCGATGCGCTCCCCATCGAGATCGAGACGCATATCGAGCCGAACATCCCGAAGTGGACCGTCGTCGGGCTGCCGGACGGGGCGGTGCGTGAGAGCCGCGACCGGGTGTGGGCCGCGCTCAAGAACTCCGGCCTCCCGACGCCGCGCGGGGCCGTCACCGTCAACCTCGCCCCGGCCGACGTGCGGAAGGAGGGCGCGGCGTTCGACCTCCCGATCGCGCTCGGTCTCCTCGCCGCCTCCGGCGGGCCGTTCGATCCGGTGGATCTCGACCGGCTGTTTATCCTCGGCGAGCTCTCGCTCGACGGCTCGCTCCGGCCCGTGCGCGGCGTGCTCCCGATGGCGATCCGCGCCCGGCGCGAGGGGATGCGCGGCGTGATCGTCCCGACCGAGAACGCCGCCGAGGCCGCCGTGGTGGAAGGGCTCGACGTCTATCCCGTAGCAACGCTCCGCGACGCGGTCGCGCTCCTCGCCGACGGCCTCGGCACGCCGTACCGCCGCGACCTCGGCCGCCTCTTCGACGAGGCCCGGCAGTACCCCGTGGATTTCTCCGACGTGCGCGGGCAGGAGCACGTCAAGCGCTCGCTCGAAGTGGCGGCGGCGGGCGGGCACAACGCGCTCCTCGTCGGCCCACCCGGCGCGGGGAAGACGATGCTCGCCCGGCGGATGCCGACGATCCTCCCGCCCCTCAGCGCCGACGAAGCCCTCGAGACGACCTCGATCCACAGCGTCGGCGGCAAGCTCAACGGCGCGGCGCGGCACGGGCTCGTCGCCACGCGGCCGTTCCGCGCGCCGCACCACACGATTTCCGACGCCGGGCTCTGCGGGGGCGGCTCGAACCCGCTCCCCGGCGAGATCTCGCTCGCCCACAACGGCGTGCTCTTCCTCGACGAGCTGCCCGAGTTCCGGCGGCAGGTGCTCGAAGTCCTCCGGCAGCCGCTCGAAGAGGGCCGCATCACGATCGCCCGCGCCCGCGTCAGCGTCGAGTTCCCCGCCCGTTTCATGCTCGTCGCGTCGATGAACCCGTGCCCGTGCGGCCACCTCAACGACCCGACGCGGGCGTGCGTCTGCGCGCCGCCTCAGGTGCAGCGCTACCTCGCCAAGATCAGCGGCCCGCTCATGGACCGGATCGATCTCCACGTAGAGGTCACGCCCGTGCCGTTCGAGGAACTGAACCGACGGGCACCGGGGGAGACGTCGGCGGCGGTGCGCGACCGGGTGATGGCCGCGCGCGCCGTGCAGGCCGCGCGATTCGTCGGCGAGGCTGGGATCTACTGCAATGCGCTGATGGGGTCCCGTCTCGTCCGCCGCCACTGTGCCCTCGACGTGGCGGGGCAGAACCTAATGAAGATGGCGCTCTCGCGCCTCGGCCTCTCGGCGCGCGCCTACGACCGCATCCTCAAAGTCGCCCGCACGATCGCCGACCTCGCCGACGCGGAGTCGATCGCGAGTGAGCACCTCGCAGAAGCCGTGCAGTACCGCTCGCTCGACCGCGGCTGGTGGGGAGGCTAGCCTCGGAACGCATGAGCCTGTACCGGGGCCGATACCGCATCGAGTCCGCGCGCTGGCGCGATCGGGACTACGGCGCGCCGGGGTACTACTTCGTCACGATCTGCACGAAGGGTTCGTTCTTCGGTGAGATCTTCCGAGACGGGACGATGTGGCTGTCGGCGGCCGGAATCGAGGCCGCGCGGTACTGGACCGCGATCCCTCGGCACGTCCCGCACGTCATCCCCGATGCTTTTATCGTGATGCCTGACCACGTCCACGGCATTGTCGCCATCGCGGCGACGGACCCGACCGCGGCGACGGACCCGACCGTAGAGACGCAGCACACTGCGTCTCTACGCCAGCGTGGGGGGATGGCACCTCCGTTACAACAGGGCTCCCTCCCCGTGATCGTCAGGAGTTACAAATCCGCCGTCACTCGGTGGGCACGGCAGAACGGGGATCTGGAGTTCGCGTGGCAGGAGCGGTATCACGACCGCGTGATTCGGTCGGAGCGGGAGCTGGAGAACGTCCGCCGGTACATCGCCGAGAACCCGCTGCGGTGGAGCGGCAGGCGAGATGTGTGAGGTTGTACAGCGTCATCGCACGAGCAGCACCTTCGTCGCCTGCCGCTGCCTGTCGGCTTCGAGGACGACGAAGTAGACGCCCGTCGCGAGGTGGGACCCGTCGAGCGTCGCCCGGTGCGAGCCCGCCGCCACGTCGCCGTCGACGAGCGTCGTCACCCGCCGCCCGAGCACGTCGAAGACGGAGAGCCGGACGGGGCCGGGGCGCTCGACCTCGAACGGGATCGTCGTCGCCCGCGAGAACGGGTTCGGGAAGGCAGCGCCGAGCGTGAATGCTTGCGGGGCTGTCGGCGCGTCGTCTTCGGCGTCGACGAAGAGCGGCTCGTTCGAATCGAAGCGGATCACGGTCCCGGCCGGCGGCGTGGTGCCGTCGCCAGCGAGGTCGGCGAAGACGATGCCTTCGAGCCCACCGATCGGGCCGACGAAGCGGCCACTACCGCCGCGGTAACAGAAGTCAGCGTAGAACCGCTGGCTCAGGCACGGCTGCCCGTTACCGGGGTAGTTGTCGATCTGCTCGTCGCCGTCGTTCTCCGGGTCGTAGGTCGAGCCTGCCCCACCGAAGCCGTTTGCCGCTGCTTCGAACAAGGCGTAACCGTTTGGCCGGTCGGGCATCACGCCGATCACGCGCTGCGTTACGGGAAGCACGAGGGTGTCGCCCCGCGCGATCACGTCCTGCTCGGCGGGGAACGTGTCGGCCCATTCGGCAGCGGGCTCCGTACCGTCGAGCGGGCGGAGGAGCGGGATCATGCGGACGTCGTCGTCGGGGACGTCTTCGGCGAGGCGGCCCACGTTCCACAATTCGAAGGGCACGCTCACGATGAGGTTGTCGGGGGTGAAGGGGAGGACGGAGGCGTAGATGCCGAGGCAGGCGCCGGGTGTGGCACAGGTCTCGGTAAAGCGGATCTCGAAGTCGTCCGGGGTGGAGACGAAAAGGTCGCGGAAGAGGTCAACGCGGCTGTTGCCTGGATTGGTGAGGACGTAGTCGCCCGTGCTGTTCGGATCGAGCCAGACGGTGTTGCCGGGGTAGCCGGCGGCGCAGCCGGGGTCGGAGGCGTCGGCGCAGACCTCGGCGCCGGGGTAGGCCGTCTCGATGAGGCCCGTGCCGCGGCCGTAGTCGTCGGCTTCGAAGCGGTAGGTCTGGAAGGAGCGAGCGGACGAACGGAAGCTGTGCTCCAGCCCGGCCGTGGCCTGCACGCGCCAGTAGTACGTCGTGACCTCGTTCGGGGGCGGAGACACGCCCGCCGTCGTTCCCGAGACGAACCGGGTGTTGCCGTTGGAGAACGCCGGGTCGGTGGCGACGTCGAGCCGGTATCCTTCCGCTCCCGGCACGGCGGTCCAACTCAGAACTGCGCCGCCCACGATGAACGCCCCGTCGGCGGGCGCGAGCAGGTCGGGCGTGGCGAGTCCGCCCGGCGGCGGCGCGGCGGAACCGGACGCGAAGAGGGTACCGCCGTTGTAGCGAGCTTGCACAGCGTCCGAAACCGCTTTGAGCGCCGTCACCGAGTCGAGGTTGTCGGCACCCTGCGCGAAGAGAATCGCGATGTCGAACGTGCGGCGCTCGCCGGGCGCGAGGGCAAAGGCCTCGGAGGCGATGATGTGGCGGCGGTCGCCGGGAGCATTATCCGCTCCGGTGCCGTCGATGTTCACCTCGCTCCAGAACTGCTCGGTGACGGGGTCGCCGGGGAATGCCCACTGCGTGACGGGGCCGTCGGTCATGTAGCCATCGCCGCCCTCCGTCAGCGGCGTGCCGTCGCGCCACATCGCTCGGAGGTAGTTGTAGATCTCGGGGCCATTGGTCGGATCCGATGTTGGACAGCCAGTGCATTTCGCGATGTACATCGAGATACCGGTGCCGGTGAGCAAGTCGAAGCCTGCGGCGGGTGGCATCGTCCCATAGCCGCCGCCAAGCCCGCCGCGGTCGTCGTTGTCGGCGTTGTAGACGAACGCCATCCCCCGCGTCGAGTCGCTCCCGACGTAGTCGTCGGCGGGGTCGCCGAGGTCGGCGTCGACGAAGAGCCCGAAGCGAGCGGCTTCGAACGGCTGATCGTTCCGGTTGACGACCTCGTAGCGGTAGATGGTTTGCTGTTCCAACTCGGCATCCAGTGAGGCGAAGGCCGTCACGCGGACCTCCACCCCGATCGGTTCGGTGAGCGAGTTCGTGTGCTCGTTGCCCACGTCGTTCATCACCCAGAACGCCGTCTGGTGGCCGTAGATCTCGGGCCGGTCGCCGCCTTCGAGGTTGTAGTTCCCCTCCACGCCGTCGCCGTCGATGACGGGCGCGCCGAGCGCGACGGGCCAGTGGAGGAGGTCGCCGGTCGCCTCGCCCGTCGCTTCGTACAGCGAGAGGTCGAAGGCATCGATCAGCCAGATGCGGTCGAAGCTGGAGCAGTCCTCGTCGGGGAGCGAGCCGCCTTCGTCGAGCGGCCCCGGCCAGAACTCGAAGTCGTCGTAGGTCGCGCCCGCTATCCGCAGGTCGCCTCCGATCGTCCCCCCGATCCAGATCCCGGCCGCAAAGATGGGAGATTTGCCCGAGCCCTTCGGAGCGATGTAGCCCTCGCCGCTGAAGGTGCCATTCCCGAAGAAGAGACTGCCCGTGTTGAAGAGGCGGGCATCGACGTCGGCGATGTTGAGGTTAGCAGACGCGGTGCCGAGCGCGCAGTCGGCGGGCGTCTGGGCCGCGAGCGGGAGCGCGAAGAGGAGCAGGAAGAGCGTAGCGAAGAGGCGCATGGGGAGGGGAGCAGGAGGATGGGCTACGCACCCACAGTACACAGCGCGTCGCCAGAACCTCAAGGGGGGCGGCCGATTTGCCCTAACTCGCGTAGAGGCGACTACCTATCGCTGGCGCAGGATCTCCCACACGAGGTGCCGCAGTTCGGGCACGATCAGCCGGTCTGCGGCGAGGCGCACGGCGGCCTGCGAGCCGGGGCAGCAGAACAGCAGCGTCTCACGCCCCGCCCCGCCGTAGACGCCCGCCGTCGCCCGCGAGAGCATCGCCCCCGCCCCGATCTCCTCGAACGACAGCATTCGGAACAGCTCGCCGAAGCCGGGGAGCGCTTTGACGATGAGCGACTCGGCGACTTCCACCGTCGTGTCCCGTCGCGCGATCCCCGTCCCGCCCGTCGTCACGGCGACCTCAACGGTACCGGCCCACGCGTCGAGCGTCGCGCGGATCGCTTCCGCGTCGTCGCGGACGATAGCGTAGTGGGCGACGGCGTGACCGGCCTCGGTCAGCCGTTGGCGGAGGAGGGCACCGCTCGTGTCCGTGTCCAGCGTCCGCGTGTCGGAGACGGTGAGGATGGCGCAGGTGACGGACGTGTCCTTCGACCGCTCGGCGTGCTCGGCGTATCCCATCAGGGTTCGGCAGAATGGTGGGAGCACGCGGCGTCGTGCGCGGCGGCATCGGCGCGGGCCTGCGTGCGGAGCGGCTCGCCGAACCAGCGCGGCGGGTCGTAGCCGTGGCCGCCCCACGGGTTGCACCGGAGGATGCGCCACACGGCGAGCACCGTCCCGCGCACGGCTCCGTACTCGCGGAGGGCAAGGAGGGCGTACTGCGAGCACGTCGGTGTGAAGCGGCAGCTCGCCGGGAAGTGGGGCGAGATCGCGAGCTGGTAGAACCGGACGATTCCGACGAGCGCACGACGCGGAACGGAGCCGATCTCCCGCAAGGCGCGAACGTAGAGACGCCCCGCTGGGGCGTCTGCCGCCGGGGCATCTGCCTGCTTTGTCGCTGAGGAATCGTCGGGTTGCATAGTCCGGCTACAACGCCCGAGGCTACGCCGCGATCCGGTCCGTCGCCACCGCTGCATCGGGCGCATCCACCTGAGGCAGCGCAGCGATCTTCGGCTTCATCAGGTGCAGCAGCGCGGGCAGCAGGAAGAGGTCGGCGAAGACGGCGAGGACGACGGTCGTAGAGACGAGGAGGCCCATGTACGTCGTGCTCTGGAAGACGCTCGTGGTCAGCACGATGAAGCCGCCGAAGAGGATGAGCGAGGTCAGCAGCACGGCCTTGCCCGTGCCCAGAATGGTGACGGTGAGCGCGGCGCGGAACGGGACGCCGGCCTGCATCTCCTGCCGTAGCCGCGCCAGCATGTGGATCGAGTCGTCCACGGCGATGCCGAAGGCGATCGAGAAGATGACGGCCGTGGCGGGCTTGATCTCGATGCCGACGAACCCCATCAGCCCGGCGATGAGCAGGAGGGGGACGACGTTGGGGACGAGGGAGATCACGACGAGCTTGACGTCGCGGAACAGGAAGCCCATCAGGAGGGAGATGAACACGAACGCGAGGCCGATGGACAGCAGCAGGCTCTCGACGAGGTAGTCCGACAGCCCCGCCGCGAGCACGATCGTCCCCGTCTGCGTGGCCTCGACGTCCGGCGGCAGCGTCGTGGCGAGGAACGCGTCGAAGCGCTCGCGGAACGCCTTGATCTCGGCCGAGCCGACGTCGTTCATCATCGCGCTGATGCGGACCTCGCCGTAGTCGAAGTCGACGAACCGGCGGAGCGTGGCCTCATCGGTGAGTTCGAGCAGGAAGAAGTACTGCGCGGCGAGATCGGCCGACTCGGGCAAGCGGTACGCCTCGGCGGAGTCGCCGCGCATCGCCCGGTTGAGCTGCTTGAGGAGGTCGGCGGGGGAGACGACGCGCTTGACGGCGGGCTCGGCGAGGAGGTAATTCTCCACCTCAGCAACGGTCCTCAGTAGCGCCGGGTCTTTGAAGGCGTCGGGCTCGCTCGCGGTGAGGACGGTCTCGAACCGGAACGGCGAGACGATGTGGTCCTCGAAAAACCGGATGTCCTGGTAGACCTGCGTGCGCGGGCCGAGGTCGTCGTTGATGTACGAGTTGACACGGAGTTGCAGCGCGCCGACGAGCCCGATCCCGCAGATGACGAGGGTGGCGACGACGATCCCCTTCGCGTGGCGCTCGGTGAAGGCGTCGACCCATTGGAGACTGCGCGTGAAGCCTCCGAGGCTGAGGCGCTTGATTTGCTTCTCGGTCGGCGGTTTCGTCCACAGCAGGACCGTCGCGATGAGGGCGACGGAGATGACGAGCGTGAGCATCACGCCGAGCGCGGTGAACGCGCCGAACCGCTTCATCGGGACGACCTGCGACGTGGCGAGCGTGCCGAAGCCGATGGCCGTCGTGACGCTCGTCAGCAGGGTCGCCGCGCCGAGGCGGACGACCATCTGCCGGATCGCCGCGCGCTTGTCGAGCGTGAGGAGGCCGTCGTAGTACTTCGCCAGCAGGTGCAGCGAGTCGGCGACGGCGACGACGAGGATGATGGCGGCGAGCGTGCTCGTGAGCACGTCGATGGGGTTGCCGAGCAGCATCATCGCCGCGATCGTCCACAGCAGCCCGAGCCACACAACGACGAGGGGGATCACGACGCCGCGCACGTTTCGGAACATCCAGATCAGCACGAGCACGATCACGAGCGAGGCGAGCCCGACCGAGCGGACGACCTCGAACTGGAGCATCGTCACGTACGCGTTGCGGAGGTACGGGTAGCCCGACCAGCGGTAGGTGTAACGCTCGGAGAACGGCGCGAGCGCGGCCTCGGCCGCGTCGATGATGGCGCCGCGCGTGTCGTAGCTGTTGAGCTCCGGCCGGATGCGGATGAAGAGCGCCGTCGCCGTGCCCTCACGGTTGACGACGTAGCCCGTCGCGAGCGAGTCGCCCTGCACGCTCGCCTCGATCGCCCGCAGCGAATCGGGGTGGTCGACGATCTCGCCGACGAGGGGGGCGACCTCGATCCCGTCGAACGTCCCGCGCAGGTTCTCCACCGACGTCACCGACGCGACCTCCTCGACGCCGTCGATGGCTTCGAGCGCGGCGGTCATCGCGCGGAGGTCGCGGAGCGTCTCGTACGCGAACACGTCATCGGCCTCGAAGCCGACGACGATGAAGGCGTCGTCGGGCTCGTACGCCTCGGTGAACGTCTTGTACTCCTGGATCGTCGGGTCCTCGGCCGGGAGGAAGTTCTCGAGGTTGTAGTCGAAGCGGACGCCGCCGGTGACGAGGTAGAGCCCGGCCGCGATCGAAATCACGACGAGCGCGGCCATGACGACGCGCGGATGGCGGAGAATGAAGTCGGCGACGCGCTGCATGCGGGGCGGGAAGGTGAACGAAGCGGCGGGGTTAACGCGGGGCCCTCGCGTCGGGTCTTGAATCAACCGGGAATAGATCGCGGGTCGGGCCGGTTAGCGCCGTACCGCTCAGTCCCCGGCGATGAAGAACGTGATCCGCCAGCGCCCGTCCTCGCGGACGAACCCCATCCGGTAACCGATGGGGCTGCGGACATAGCGCGCGGCGACGAATCCCGTGCGGCCGTCGGCAAGCGTGACGGCGCGCCATCCCTCGGGCACACCCGCTTCGTAGGGCGTCGGGACGAGGGCGAAGGTGAGCGCCGTCAGCACCTCGGCCGTCGTGTCAGGTGCGGCGCGCACGCGGACATGCTCTCCGACGATGGCCCCGTGCTCGAATACGTCGAGCGAGTCCGGCCACGTGCCGAACACGTAGGGCACGGTCGCGGACGGAAGCCGGTCCCCTTCGCCCGGATCGTACAGGCTGCCGAGCGCGACCGTCCGCGTCAGCACCGTCCACACGTCCTCGTCTTCGTAGCGAGACTCGGCGAGCCAGAGCCTGCGGAATCCCTCGATGCCCTCGTCGCCGCCGAAGCTGAGTTTCGCAGTCGGGTCGAGTGCATCCAGCACGAACGACGTGTCGCGAGCCTGCGCCGCTTCGAGCAGTCGCGCGCGGAACAGCACGAACGACGGGTCGGTGGCGGCCTCGTCCACGGGCAGCAGCGTCCCGACTTGCGCGGTCGCGGGAACGGTGAGGAGCAGGAGGGAAGCGAAGACGAAGAAGCGCATTGAGATGTCCCTCGGGGGTCAGAAGCTGTAGGCGACGCGGAGGTAGACGAAGTCGTTGGCGTCGTACGTGGCGAACGAGAAGGCGGGCTCGCGGAGGAGGCCGGCGAGGTCGGCCGGGTCGCCGCCGGGGCCGCCGAAGAGTTGGAGGCCGACCGTCGCGTTGAGCGCGTCGCGGACGGCGTACGTC
Organism: Rhodothermales bacterium; assembly: GCA_039944855.1. Taxonomy (NCBI): domain Bacteria; kingdom Pseudomonadati; phylum Rhodothermota; class Rhodothermia; order Rhodothermales; species Rhodothermales bacterium. The sequence goes on from JBDUXZ010000015.1 coordinate 23,890, forward strand.
AGCGACGGGTTGAGCCAGTAGTCGGCGCCGAGGTTGTAGAACAGGAGCGCCTGCGCGGTGACGGTCTGGCGCCGGAAGCTCCCATTCCAGAACGCGGTGAGCGAGGCCTCGAACCGATCCTGCGCCACGCGCTCGTCGTAGTCGAACACGAGGCTCCCGATGCCCTGCACGCGGAAAAGCTGCGCGCCGAACGCCCGCTCCGCCCCGAGGGCGATCTGCCCGAACGGCTTCTCGATGAGGAAGCCGCGCTGTACGGCATCGACGAAGTCAGGATCGGTCAGCCCGCCGAGCGAGGTCGGGACCTCGATGGGCTGGTCGAAGAGGTACGTCGTGTGAAACGCCGCCTCGCCGCGCAGCACGACGGGGTCGAGCGCGAGCGTCTCGAACGTCAGCCCGAAGACCTGCCGCCGCTCGTAGGTCGGAACGATGTCGATGTCGGCGCGCAGCGGGTTCGTCGCGACGCGCAGCTGTTTGCGGAACGCGGGTAGCCGGTTGAAGCCGTTGATCCAGAGTAGCGCCACGTCGGTTCGGTCGATGCCGGCATACGTCACGCGGAGCGCTGTCTCCGCCCCGCGCAGCGTCGAGTCCTGCGCCGCCGGCTCGGTGATCGAGATTGGCACGCCGAACACGTCGGGCGGGAGGGGATACCACGGCGAGCCTCGCTCCGGTAGCCGCGTCATCGGTCGGCGGGGGATGGCGACGCCGGTGACGCGCCAGTCGCCGGCGTAGAGCGTCGCGTTCGCCGCCGTCACGCCGAGGCGGAGGTCGTCGAACGGCTGGGCGAGGAACTCCGTGAGGTCGAGCGGGGCGAGGAGGTCGGTGACGAACGTGCCGTCGGTCTTGCCCCACACGATAAGCTGGCGGCCGAGCCGGAGGTCGACGCGGGAAAAAAAGACGTCGATGTATGCCTCGCGGAGGTCGCCGTCGAGCCGCTCGCCGAGGGCGTCGTAGTCCAGCCGGGGTCGGAGGACGATCCGCCCGCGGTCGTAGTCGAACCCGAGCAGCACCTCGGCGCGGTTGCGGACGGTGAGGAAGTCGGGCGACTCGGCGAGGCGTAGCCCGGCGTAGAACTGGTACGAGCCGCCGAGGCTCAACCGGTCGTCGAACTGGGCGCGCGCGGGCGCGGCTACGAGGAACGCGAAGAGGAGGGTGAGGAGGGGGCGCACGGGGGTTACGAGCCGGAGCGCCTCTTCACGAGGAAGGGGAAGAGGAGGAAGAGGATGCCGAACGCGAGATACGGCATGTTCCACTCGCCGTGCCTCGTGAAGTCGATGCCAAAGGCGGTGAGGAACAGCACGCCCGCGAGCACGCCGAGCACGTTCGCCACCACCCGGATCGCGCCCGCCGATGCGGCGGAAGCGTCCGAGGCAGGCTGGTCTTCGGGGTTCGAGTTCGTCATGGCGTGGGGGCGGGCTGCGGGAAGATAGACACGGCAGGGCGAGCCGCCGGACCCCAAACAGGACCGCACGGGCGGTCAGCGCGCGAGGTTGAAGCCGACGAGCAGGCTCAGGCGGACGCCGTCGCCGGAGAGCACGGCGGACACGTTCAGCGGGATGTTGAGCCCGCCGTATTGCTGCGTCAGCCCCGCCGCGACGACGTACGCCGCGCCGCCGAGCGATACGTTCGGCCCGAGCCCGGCCTCGACGCCGGACGCCGTGCGGAGCCCGACGAGGAAGCTGAAGCTGGGGAGGAAGAGCCCCTGCTCCAGCCCGCCGATGAGCGGCACGAACTCGCTGACGCCGCTGAGCCCCGTGTCGGCGACGAACAGCCGTGTCTCGAACTGCCACCCGAACTGCGTGATGACAGGGGACGCGTCGAGGCCGTCACCGAACTCCTCATTGAGCCGGTCGACGAGGTCGCCGGAGAGGTAGGTGATGCCGAAGCGAGGGCCGGAGAGCTTGAGCGGCTCCGTCGAAACGCTGGCGGCGCTGGAATCCGGGCCCGGTTGGGCGGAGACGGCGGCAGCGCCGAGCAGGGCGGCGAAGAGAACGAAGGCGAGGCGCATAGGGGACGAAGATTGGCGGCGTTAGAATGCGCCCCAATAAACGGCCGCCGCCTCGCCCGAACAACACCGATTTAGCGCAACCCGCGCTGGAGCTGACGCTCGGTGAAGAGGTCGTCGCGGAGCGCGGCACCGGTCTCGCGGTCGGAGAAGGTGAGGACGGTGCGGCGGTCGGCCTGTACGTCCTCCATCACCATGCGGTTGGCGCGCCACGCGCCGGGCACGGCCTCGGCGAAGTCCGTCGCCGTCAGCACCTTCGCGAGTTCGTTGCTGCGGTCGAAGTGCTCGGCCCGCTCGACGACATAGCGCTGGCGGTCCACGGTAAGCACGATCCGGCTGTACTTCGAGTCGCTGTCCTTCGGCCGGGCCTCGAACACGAACGCATCCGGCGTCGTCTCGACCATGTTCACGGTGTACTGGTCGGGGTCGCGGGTGCCGAGGTCTTCGTACGTGAAGTCGCTGCCGGCGAAGCGCTCGCCACGCTTCGAGCCGGCGATGCGCTGGACGCGGCCGAGCGCGGGGAGGTAGAGCTTTTGCTCGTCGCCGCCGTCCGCCTCCACGGTGAGCAGGCCCGTTCCCCGGATGTCGGCGGGGCCGGTGAACATGAGGATCGACTTCGCCCGGTCGTCGCTGCCGACCTTCGTGCGGAGGTCCATCGACCGCGTGCGGGTGCGGCCTCGTTCATCTACGATCTCCATGCGGATCGAGGCCGCCTCGGAGGTGATGAGGTTCTGCCGGCGCTCGACCTCGTCGAACACATCGGACGCCGAGGTCTGGGCGGAGACGGCGAGTGGAGAGAGGGCGAGGAGGAGGGCGAGGAGCGTCTTCATCACGTATTGCGGAAACGGGATCGGGGGCGGGTCGTTATGCGGGTCCCTATACGCAACTCCCGAACCAAAGACCCCGACTCAGCATGGACGTGCAGCCCCTTCTCGAAAAGGTCAAATACGACGCCAACGGACTCGTCAGCGCGATCGCGCAAGATCATCGCACGGGCCGCGTGCTCATGCTGGCGTACATGAATGAGGACACGCTGCGGCAGACGCTGGAGACGGGGAGGATGACGTACTGGAGCCGCTCGCGCCAGAAGGTGTGGGTGAAGGGCGAGACGAGCGGGAACGTGCAGCACGTGAAAGCCGCCTACGTCGACTGTGACGGAGACGCGCTCCTGTTCGAGATCGAGCAGGTCGGGGACGCCGCCTGCCACACGGGCCACACGTCGTGTTTCTACCGCCGCGTCGAGGACGGCACCTTGACGGAGACGGAGCCGCCGGTCTTCGACGCCGAGGTGGTGTACGGCAAGTAGCAGCCCTCACATCACGACAACGGGCGACCGGGAGTCTATCCCGGTCGCCCGTTGTTTTTGCTCGCAACGCAGCGGCGTAAACGCAGCGGCGCCCCCACCCGGGGAGGGGTGGGGGCGCCGCCGGCTCGGACCGCCGAAGCCGTCCGGGCCTAGCCCTACCGAGGTGCTAGCGCACGAGCGACACCTTCATCGTCTTCGCGTAGCTCCCCGCCTGGATCCGGTAGAGGTACACCCCGGAGGCGAGCGAGCGCGCGTCCCACTGCGCCTCGTAGCGCCCGGCCGCCTGCTCGGCGTCCACCAGCGTCG